>CAILUB010000015.1 GCA_903837305.1 uncultured Cytophagaceae bacterium | reverse complement strand
ATGCAAGCCCATCTTCCATGTACAAGAAATAAGCAGATGTTCCAAAAGGCTGGCGAATACCCATCCCGTGTTGTTCATTTCGGTAATCCAACATCACCACACCCGGAACTTTATTGATAATCTCCGTTAATTGAAGTGCCTTCGTATCTTGAATCAGCGCAGAACCAATTTTATGAATGGCAACAGGCGTCTCCGCACGCGTCGCCGCTTGGCGAGAGGCAGTCACCACGACTGATTCTAAGGTTTGAGTGGATTCCTCTAGAAAAATAGGGCTTGTTTCCCCAGTCGTTTTCGCTGCTTTAAAACCTAAAGCCGTTACTGTGAATTCTCCCTTTTCTTTAACTTGGAATTCACCTCTTTCATTTGAAATGGAAATTGTTTTATCGCCTTTTTTCAGGCTAGCGCCTACGATAGGCTCGTTTGTAATCGAATTAAGTGCTTTGATTTTTTGCGCTTGCGCTAGTGATGTTATACCTAATAACACCGCTATTAATAGCTGTTTCATGTATAATTAATTAAAATGAGTAATGCCCATGACTTCAAGCCACGGGTAAAGCGTCAAGAAAATTAATTAGACCTGTGGCGGGTGGAAAAAGCCTTTATCGGCTGAATTAGGGAAGAATTCCGTTGATGTGAAATGATTTTCAACGAGTTCTGAAGCGGTGAAACGAGCGGCAAAGACAGGTTGAATGGTTTGAAAGCTCAACACTACTTCTGGCATTTTTTCTAAACGCTCCGAATTCGATTTTTGCTCTTTTTCCTCTGCAGCCTGTAGTTTTTTCGCTAAATAACATTGACCGTTACAGTTCAACATCGGTTTATCGCGGTTCACACAAAGGTTTTCTGCAATGTAGTCGCGATTAATGCGGTAGTATGCCACAGCACCCCATTGATTCATCAAGGGAACCTGCATAGCTAAGAACAATAAGAGAGCTACAATGCGTTTCACGATGCAAAGGTAAGTCAGAAATTGAAAAATACTTATTAATTTACAGGGAATAAATACGACAAAAAGATGAAAAAAATAGCCCTCCTACTTTTGTTTGCCATCGCCGCGCAAGCGCAAAATATCTCCATGAGCAAGGCTGTCCTGAAAGACAAAATCAAGGGAGGCTGGGCTGGCCAGACGATTGGCGTGACTTTTGGAGGACCTATGGAGTTTCGCTATAATGGCACGATGATCAATTCCTACCAGCCCATTCCCTGGTACGATGGCTATTTGAAGAATACGATGATCAATAATCCGGGATTGTACGATGATTTGTATATGGATTTGACATTCGTGGAGGTTTTTGAGAAAGAGGGATTGAATGCGCCTATTGAATCACACGCGAAGGCTTATGCGAATGCGGGTTATGCACTTTGGCATGCAAATCAAGCAGGACGTTACAATATCTTGAATGGGATGATGCCTCCAGCGTCAGGATACTGGGAGAATAATCCGCACGCGGATTGTATCGATTACCAAATCGAATGTGATTTTGCTGGTTTAATGTCACCGGGTATGCCGAACGCGGCGTCTAAAATCTCCGATAAAATCGGGCACATCATGAACTATGGCGATGGCTATTATGGTGGGGTCTATTTAGGGGCCTGCTATACTTTGGCATTCATCAACAATGACATTAACAAGGTGGTTTCTGAGGCTTTGAAAACCATCCCAGCGAACAGCCAATACTATCAATGCATCTCAGATGTCATCAAATGGCACAAACAATACCCGAACGACTGGACAAAAACCTGGTTAGAAGTTCAAAACAAATGGGCGAATGACATCGGCTGTCCAGACGGGGTATTCGCTCCTTTCAACATCGATGCGACCGTGAACTCAGCTTATGTGGTGATTGGGTTATTGTATGGGAATGGGGATTTTGGTAAAACGATTGAAATCTCCACACGGTGTGGACAAGACGCGGATTGTAATCCATCGTCTGCTGCAGGAATTTTAGGTGCGATGATCGGTTATGAAAATATCCCTTCTTATTGGAAATTAGGTTTGAAAGAGGCGGAAGACATCGACTTCAAATACACGTCCACTTCCCTAAACGATGTGTACGAAATCGGCTTTAAACACGCTTTGCAAAACATCAAAAATAATGGCGGAACTGTTTCTGAAAATGCCGTAAGCATCCCCTATTCTACACCTAAAGCAGTAGCCTTCGAACAAAGTTTTGACCATTCATTCCCTACCGAAAAGATCAACATCGGGAAAAACTTGACCGACGAGTATGACTTCGACTTCGAAGGAAATGGCTTCGTGGTGCGCGGCGAAACCGCGAAATGGGCGTCGGTAGATCCGGGGACTTTTGATTTAGAAGTATTTGTGGATGGCAAGCTATTTGAAAAAGTAAAACTGCCGGTGGCCTTCACCACCAGACGCCACGAGATCACTTGGAAGTATAAATTAGCGACCGGGAAACACCACGTGAAATTGAAAGTGTTAAACAAGGTGGCGGGATATGACTGCAAATTATTCGATGCAATCGTCTATGCCGAAAAGCCATTTTTAGCGACGAATCAACAGTATTTTAGATTAGGGAATTAATTTTATTTAGGAGCTAAAGGCAACATTTCGCCATTCGTGACGGCCACGGGCTTTTGCGTTGTGGTGTAGTATTTCGCGAGGCTGGTGTTGTAGAATTGGACTTGAGCTTTTTGGGAGGTACTTAAGTCATATCCTAGATAAACACGTACCGGACTTCCTGGCGCACCAATAATCGAGGAAACTACCGTTCCGAAACGGCTTAAAGCGCCTGTGAGCGTACTTTGCTTTTTACCGAATGGGTTAACAAACGAAGTGGATGTACTAACGAAAGCTCCATACGTATTCAAACCTAAATCCGCCACCGAGCCATCACCCATCTCAAAAGTCAACATTTTAGTAGCTGACAAGGACCCTAAGTTCGTGAATTTCAACTCATGGGCTGAATTCCCTAAGGTAATTGTAGCATTGTTATACACATACAGTGTACCTAACGTAGAGCTAAAGCCTCCATCATTCAGTTGGCCTCCTGAAAAATTGATGGTACTGTAGGATGGAATGGCACCTGCTATCCCTATTCGTAAAATTCCTCCATACATATAAGTGTCCGAAACCTGATTCGCTGCGCTGAGCTGGAGTGTTCCTGTTCCTGATTTGGAAAGCGTACGACCTATCATCACACGCGTGATTCCGTCATTCACCCCATTACCTGTCGTCACCACATTATTTCCGGTGCTAAAAGTTAAATTACCATACGTTCGTCCTGTTGCCGTTAGCGTGTTATACACACTAACCCCACCAGCACCCGTGATGGAAATCGTCCCCCCGACTCCTGAATTAGACGAAGCATTCGTCGTACTAACTGCCCCACTCGTATTAATAGCCGCGTTGACAAAAACCGAACCTGCAGTTGAATTCAAATACACACTCCCACCATCCGTCAATGGAATAGTCGAACTTCGAGAAAGCGGAATGTTCGTATTTATCGCTGCATTCACGTAGATACTCCCCGCCGTATTCAAATAAAAACTCAAAATCCCCTTATCTCCATAGGCATCCGTAGCATAGCGCATGACAATAGGGGACAAAATATTCGCATCTGAAGCAGCATTAATGGTCAAGAACTTATTAAAAGTAGGCCCACGATCATTCCAAGTTTCGATGGGTGTATTCACGTTAATAATTCCCGATTGGGAACAAGAAACACAGGCCGTATTGATTGTAGCATGGCTATAACGGGTACGCAAAATTAGGTCTACATCCGTTGGGTTTATATTCGCGTGATTCGCAGAGGGGGTAAAAGTATACGTCGTATTCGTGGCACCGCTCAAAAGTGCGGGGGACCACGTTCCATTCACCGTAATCCCGGTCGTAAAACGAATATTCGCATTCCCGCTTTGAGCTATGGCGTTCGGGACCAGTTCTCCCGATATCAATTGTATCGCATTAGCTGTACTAAATTTCACCTGCTCTACTTCCGTTAACGAAAGTACAGCGCTATTTTCCACGTAAATACGTCCATCCGTCCCTGAAATGCCGGCGTTTCCTTGCCAGCCGCTTATGTTCAGGGTTCTAAAATCCCACGTATTTTTAGTGCCAAAACGCAACTCATGAACACCTGCCCCTAATTCAATCTCAGATCCCTCTGATAAAATCGAAATAGGCCCCAAAGTCTCCGAATAACCTCCTGAACTCAATTTTCCTCCATTAAAAAGAATCATGGCGGCATTATTAATCACTTCTGTCGCCCCTAAAGCTAGATTCCCACTGCTAATGACCGTCGCGCCCGTATAGCTATTGGCAGCATTCAAGGTGAGCGATCCCGTGCCATCTTTAATCAAACTCGTGGCCACATTGAGCTGGATAGGACTCGTCCCCCACGTGTTAGCGAGGCTCCCGCTTCCACTCAAACTACCATTTAAAAGGATATTTCCAGCTCCCCCTATGGTTAAGCCGGCGGCTCCAGCGCTAAGGTTGCTATTTAATGTTAACTGGCTATTTAGATCCGCATTCATACGTGTGTCGCCCGTCAAAGTAATCGTACCGCTCACGGCATTTATTCCTGCGACACTTTGGAGTGCGCCAGTCCCGAGTGGGCCTGTACCTTTCAAACTTAGGGTATTGGAAATAGCAATTCCCCCTTGCAACTGCAGGCTTCCTCCCAGCGCCACGGTGACTGCGCCTGAACCTAAGGATCCACTATTTCGAATGTGTACAATGCCACTCGAGACGGTCGTTGCTCCGCTGTAAATACCCGCTGAATAAAGGGAAAAAGTGCCCATATTGTTAGTAACGCCGCCTGTCCCTAAAGTTAGGGTCCCGCTGAGCGTCATCGATCCAGCGCCTGTCGTGGCTAGGGAAAAATTGTTCCCTGTCATCGTTTGCGTCAAAGAGAGGGTGCCGGCAGTGCTATTGATGGTGGTGTTTTGGCCTAAAGAAATAGCTCCTCCATACGTATTATCGCCGCTGACATTAGACAGTGAAACGCCATTTAAGTTCAGGGTTAAGTCTTCTGCCCCCACATTGATGTTATTATTTAGCGCTAATTTTCCCGTTCCTCGCACAATCGTTCCACCGCTCGTACTTCCCAAAGAGCGGCCGTTGTAGATGGATAAGGTTCCCGCGTAGATCGTGGTCAAACCCGTGTAGGTATTCGCTTGGCTGTGGGTAACATTTCCGAGGGAGAAGGATTCGCCGTATTTGGCCAAAGACAAAACTCCCAGCCCATCCTCAATCAAACCGGTATAGGTAGTATTCAAATTACTCAAGCCTAGCGTTAACGTGATATTCCCCGCCACACTACTGGTTACCTTGCCGTAGCCACTGTTGCTAGCAATCGACCCAATCGATTCTGAAAATCCGTTTAAATCCAAAGTCGTGTTTGCCCCCGTAAATGACAGCGTATTGTAGTCCGGCAAAGCCGTGCCTCCCGCTAATTGCAAAGTTCCGTCCGCCAGCTCAGAAGACGAAACCGCATTATTCGTCCCACTCAACTTCAAGGTACCCGACCCCATTTTTTTGAAGGCTCCCCCTTTCATGACACCGCTAATCCCATCATTCACCCCACCCATCGTAACATTCGTGTTTCCATCCAAAACCGTAATCGCTCCCGCATAATCTATCCTGCTTGTCGAAAATAAGGTTCCGGAAATAGTGACGCCAGCTGCTCCTTTGATGGTGATGGAACCACCCGTTCCATTATACAGCCCTGAATTAGTCGTATTGTTTGTTCCACTGCAATTGATGTTCCGTGTCACTTTCACGGATCCAGCGGTTGAATTCAAGGTTACGGATCCTCCTTGCGTCAAAATCACGGAACTGCCTACCTCTGACGTGTTGTTCAATAGGATTTCGGCCGTTACATTAATGTTCCCTGGAGTGTTAATGACTAAACTCAAGGACCCTAAATTACCCGCATAAGTAGTCGTCGAACGAAGTGTAACAGGATTCCCGATATTCACGTCCGCCGAAGCATTGAACGTTAAAGTTTTGTTACTCAAGACGCCATTTTGATTGTAGGAACTAAGGGCCGTGTTAAAATCGATTTGACCCGTTTGTGTACAGGCTGAGCAGACCGTATTAATGATAACGTTGCTCGTTTTCACCCGTAACAAATCGTCAATCTCTGTCTTGCTCACTGTTGCATTATCTCCATCTGGCGTAAAAGTATAGGTCGTCCCCGTCGTTCCATTCGTCAGTACGGGCGACCAGGTTCCTCCACTCGTGGCGCCTGAAACGATGGAGAGATTGCTGTTTTGGGCAGATAGTTGCCCCGCAAAAAACACGAATAGAATGAATAGCTTCTTCATCCTAGTACGAGTAAACAAACTGAATGCGGTCGCCTAGGGCAATCGTAATGGAGCCATTGTTTGCCGTCACATAGGCCAAAAAAGGCGTGGGCACTGTCGAATTCGTCGAAAATGCGCTTGTGGTCTTGTAGCTGTAAGCGTTTTGACTGATCAAAATACCATTCACATACATCTTCAGTTTAGTGCTTGCGTGCGGCGTCTGCGTCAGCGTAAAGTTCGTTTGGCCGGCAGTGACTGCCACTAAATTTCCCGTGGAACCGGTGGCGGTGGTTTCGTCAAAACCGTCTCTCAAGGCGCTCGTCCAACTCGCCACTCCGGAGGAAGTTAAACTCAGGACTTGACCGGTGGCACCTGGGCCGGAAGGATACGTCGTTCCGCCCAGCGTTAAGGTTCCAGTTAAAGTCGAATTGACAAAGGTCTTGTTCGTGAGTGTTTCGGTACCTGCTAGCGTGGCCATCGTACCCGAGGTAGGAAGCGTAATATTCGTTACGCCCGTAGTGTTTATCGTCGTGGAATAATTCCCAGAAGTCACTAGGTCCCCTCCCAAGGTGATTGTTTTAGTGCCATTATCCATTCCCGTACCTCCGTAGGTGGATGAAATGACGCCTGATAAGGCGGTGCTTCCATCGAAGAGATAGCCGAAGATGGTTTGGGGGGTGGTTAGGCTTGAGGCTGTGGTGGCGGTAGTTGCAGTATTCGCAGTGCTCGCATAAGTTGCGCTAATGGCTGTGCTGGCGGAATTTGCCGTTAAAGCTGTCGTGGCGAAGGTGGCACTTGCGGCAGTTGCAGCTGAGTTAGCTGTCAATGCAGTCGTGGCTGAAACAGCAGTCAGAGCAGCTGAAGCCGTACTCGCATTTCCCGTTAAATCTCCTACAAAATTTGTGGCACTGATTTCGCTAAACCCAGACATACTGGTATAAGTCCCACCTAAAACGATTGTGGTAGATCCTAACGTTAGTTGATGGTTCGCTAATTGGCCATTGGTGATGCTGGCAGTAGAAGAAAGATTTGCCGTTGTTAAGCCGGTGGCTTGAATTGTATTACCAGCTAATTGAAGACCTGAACCGGCAGTTAAAGGGTTTTGGTAGTCAATACCTGCAATAAGTGGTGTTTGATAATCGATACCGGCAACTAATGGAATTTGAAAATCCGTTCCCGCGAGAAGTGGAGATTGATAATCCACCCCCACTACTAATGGCGCCTGCACATCTGTTCCTATGCTTAATCCTAAATTAGTCCGCGCTGCCGCTGCGGTCGTAGCCCCTGTTCCTCCCTTAGTTAAGGCTAAAATTCCACTAAGAGAATCTAATGCAAATGAAATGTTGGATGATCCATCAAAAGGCACCCCATTAATGGTGCGCGGTGTTTCTAATAGGGTGGCTCTAGCCGCTAAACTTGCTGAGCTTGCCTTGCTAGCGACGGTATCTTTGGCAAAATAACTTTCCAAATACCTCTTCACCGCATTCACACTAGGGTATTTTTCAATCGAAGCGGAATCGCTTATAAAAGAAGTAGATTTATTCGAGAGGGATTCCTTCCCGTTTAATTGTGCCAAAACCAAGCCAGACACCGGCTTATCCACATCCGCCGTATTATCAATCTTGCCTAATCCTAAATTCTCGCGTGAGGCCTCCGCCGTTTTAGCTCCCGTACCTCCAGCGGTCAACGACAATATTCCGCTCAGCTTTCCTGCTTCCTCTGAAAAATGGGCATAGGGCAAATAATTAAAACCGCGATCACTAATTTCAATGTAGTTGAGCCCTGCATCAAAACTCACTTTAGTCACTAATTTATGCGCTAAACCACCCCAATTTAATTCAACAAAAGTCCCACTCACTCCCGTATTTTCCCCCGCACCAATCTCTAAATTTATTAATCCATACGCATCCGTCTTCGTTTTATGCAACTCCTCAAACAGCAAAGCCAATCCAGAATATATTCCAAACTTCACCCAAACGTCTTTTTTCAAATACAATTGCGCCTGAATGGCACCACCCGGCGACTGAATAGCGGAAGTGTCGACGATAATCGCTTGGTAATTAATGGTCTTGAGTGGAGTTTGCGCGTGTGCAGAATGGATACAGCACAGCAAGGCTGCGAGCCAGAAATAATTTTTCATAAGCAATCTTTAAGAAAGAACAGATTGCTTATTAGTGGTTAAGAAGCAATACGAATATAAATTGATGGTAATTTGTTGATAACAAAGGTACTAGGATTCTTAAGAGCGCAAGGGGGAAGGTCGAATAAGTTTTTTCAAAAGAAATTGAATCTACAAACCTTGGCCACTTTTAATACCATTGAAAAGGCCCGTCCATCCATTTTTAGGATGCCGGGCCTTGAAAGTATGTTTCCTTTTTAAATTATTTATTTAAGATTTCCTCCTATAAAATATTGACTACACATGTAACAATTAAATCCACCATAAAAATTGCCAGGGTTTGTTATGCTTGACAAATTTGTAAAAGAAGTTCCATCAAAAGAATACAATGTTCTTGCTCCAGTTGAATTATCGCTAATTGAGGTATAAAGCTTATTATTTAAAACTCCCATATAATTAAAATTATATCCGCTTATCCCAGATGGTAAGCCTGTAGGTGTCCAATTTGAAAAGGTAGTTCCATTAAACGTGCTGTATGAATAACTACTTCCATTGTAATAACTTAAGTAGGAGGTATTCCCTAATTGCCCTAGAAATGTGTAACTATTGCTCAAACTAGAAATAAGTGACCAGGTCGTCCCGTTAAAGGAATAAAGAGAAGTAGCATTTCCATTGTAGCCTGCAAAATAAGAAACACTATTATAGGTACCAAGATAACCTCCATATAAGCTACTAGGTTGGGAGCCTGTAGTAGATTCTATTTGCCATGTAGTCCCGTTAAACGAGTACGTGACATTTGCTGTGCCATTGTAACCAAGATGATAAATTTTATTATTAATTACTCCCATAAAGCCCCCATATATACCAGAGGGGCCAGTCCCCGTATTTGACAGCAAACTCCAAGTTGTTCCATTGAAAGCATAGGTGGAATAACTTGTTCCATTGGAGATATAAGAATAATGGATATTGTTTAATTCTCCAATATAAGCTCCACCTCTATCACTTACGGGAGAAGCACCTACATAAGCCCAACTACTCCCATCAAATTTATAAACACTATAAACGTATGAACCATTAGTTAACGTTGCAACAAAACTATACGAATATGTATTAGTACCCGGAGCTGCTGGAACTGATTGCGCAGTGTTTCCTAGCAAATTAACCCAGGCAACGCCGTCATATACTTCTAATTCACCTCTACTACCACAGTTCGTACAATAAACAACAAGTCCTTGTACAGGAGATGGAATAGAATCCCTTTGACCTGCTCGCATCCTAGGAGGTAAAAACCCTTGAGTTGATGATTTCACTTCTAAGGCGGCTGAAGTTCCTGTGGCTGCACTTCCTCCGACTACAAGAGATCCAGCTATGGTAGAAGAACCTACACCTGCGCTTAAGGATCCACCATTTCCTTGACTTACAAAGGTTTTGAACAAAAGGGGGCGAGAAGAATTAGAGATTGTACTAAGTGTGTTACCAACATAGGATATTCCACCTGCATAACCGTTTTGAGCCCCATAGATCCCCCAAATGGTTCCTGAATTTGCTACAAAAACCATCGTGTATACTAAGTTACTTTGTACATTAACGGGACTGCTTAATGGAAAATCAATCATCACTTCCTGTCCTAAAGTTGAAATTGTAAATGCTTGAGAAGTTAGTAAAGTTCCATTTGTCCCGGTTCCTTGGTATAGATACAAAGTACCAGTTGCTTGACAATTATAAAACTGCAATGATACCTTAGTTAATACGCCAGATATTCCGGCAGTAAATGATTGCCAAAAATTAGTATAGGTCCCTGTCGAAAAAACTCCACTAGTATACGACTGATCAAGCGTCTCGTTACCTAATGTGCGAGAGATTGTTAAATTTCCTATAATTTCTTTATTGCCAGAAAATGATTGAGATCCTGCAGTAACTATTCCTCCATTTGTTGCATCTGCTGGAGTTAGCCTTAAAACACCTTCTGTCAACATTGCACCATTAACGTTGGAAGTGCTTGATATAGTTCCTACGGTAACTGATGTAGGAGTAGTCCAAGTTAATGTTCCGCTGCCAGTAGAAGATAATACTTGACCGCTAGCTCCTGTAACATTTAACCCGGTACCCCCTTTTTCAATCGAAATCACTGTCCCACTCCATACACCTGTGGTAATTGTACCCACAGTATTCAAATTAGAAACTGATGTTAAAGTGGTGTTACTGGTCGCCGTTATATTTCCCGCTATTGTTGCTGAAGCTGCATTACCCGTGGTATTTTGATTTAGTGTCGGGAAATTAGTAAGGTTTGCCGCACTTCCTGTCGGTGCTAAATAATCTGTGCCTGCTATTAGTGGGGCTTGCACATTAGTACCTATCACTAAACCTAAATTCGTTCTAGCAGCCGCAGCTGTTGTTGCTCCCGTTCCTCCATTCACCAAAGCTACTGTGCCCGTTAAAGTTCCTGCATCAGCAGCCACTGTTATATCTGCACTACCATCAAACGCCACTCCGTTAAGTTTTCTTGCTGTGGATAATTTTGTTGCAGATGAAGCATTACCTGTCGTATTTTGATTTAGCGTCGGGAAATTAGTAAGGTTAGCTGCGCTTCCTGTCGGCGTTAAATAATCTGTCCCAGCAGTTAGTGGTGCTTGAACGTTTGTGCCTATTGCTAAACCCAAATTCGTTCTAGCCGCAGCTGCATCCGTAGCACCTGTTCCACCTTTAGCAATCGCTACCGTTCCACTTAAAGTACTTGCATCCGCGGTAGCAGTGATGCTAATATCAGCACTGCCATCAAAATCAACTCCGTTAATCTTTTTCGCAGCAGCGAACTTAGTGGCTGTTACTGCATTCCCTGTCGGTGTTAAATAATCTGTTCCTGCTGTTAATGGTGCTTGAACATTGGTTCCTATAACTAGACCTAGATTAGTTCTTGCCGCTGCAGCATCAATCGCCCCCGTACCCCCTTTACTCACAGGCACAGCACCGTCTATATTACTCGCATTCACCCCATTCGCATAATACGCAAAGGGTACATTCTGTAATCTAGTAGTTCCCATCGAAACAAAGCTAGTTCCACCTGCTGGGTCCATTTCTACTTTTAAGAATTTAGGAGCTTGCTTCCAATCAATAGCAGCAAAGCTGGACGCATTCACTTCACCCACAACGACAGCGAATATACCCTGGGCGTTTGTCGTTGTCTCTTTGGTCTCCGTATATTCAACATCACCTGTTTCAGTCGTTTTTAAAATGCTGAACTTCAGGTTAACCTTTTGGTTGGCTAATACTGCACCTGATGCGTTTCTAGCAATACCTTGGAAGTTTAAGCCTCCTGTTTGCGCGAAGGTGCTTTGGCAGAATAAGGCAATAATAGATAGGAGTAGGATGAGCTTTTTCATTATTGGATTTTAATAAATTTGAATACGGCTGATTTAGTATCTGAGTCCATTGACTGATACATTAATCGAATGAAATATACCCCCTCGTTGAAAGAGGAAACGTTGAATTCTTTGTCAAAGTAGTTAATGTAATAACTCTTAGGATCTATGGTCATCACTCTGCCGTTTACATCTACGAGGTGGAACTCGATGAATCCAGGGCGATTAAGTAACCCTTTAATGCGTAGGTTTTGTGAAGCAGGATTAGGAGAAACCGTGATGCTTTCTCCTTCCGTAAAACTCAAGTCAGTAATACCCGTAACTAAGGGAGTAAATGACTGAAGTACACCCGCGCTAATCGACGAGTTATCGGATGATTTATAATAAGTTATAGAAGTAGATTCGCCTATGCTATAGTCTAATGAGAAGCCTGATGACGAAGTAGCTTTGCCCCCCACATTGATGGTTTGCGGGCTAATCGACTGACCTCGGGCAGCAATTACTGGCATTAATAAAACAACAATAAAAATCACTAATGAGTAATTTTTTAACATAGAATATAATTTTTCTAATAGAATAAAATAAATATAAGAGAATGCCAGAGATGAGAAAAAATAGTAGAGCGACAAAATGTTTCGATTCGCTGAATCGAAACAAAATAACAATTTGCCTTAAACGCAAAAACCCTCCGCCAAGGCAGAGGGTTTCGCATTATTTGTAGATTAAATGTAGTCTAATGTAAGTCAGTCCAAGAACCAATCAATGGAGTATAGGGCATTGAAAAGGAGAAACTATACGAGGGTAAATTCACTACAACGGCATTGTTATTTCGTAGTGCTGTAAAACTTTCATTTACCCCCTAATCTCTTCAGGTATGCCGATGGCGATTCACCCGTATTTGCCTTAAAGGCTTGAATAAAATTTGATCGTGACTTATAGCCACAGGCCTCGCCAACACTTTCTAGCGTGTGAAAATCCGCTTTGCCGGATTGCATGAGTTGAATGGCTTCAGAAACACGAAGCTGATTTTTCCAATTTAAAAAAGTCGTTCCCTTATAATAATTAAAATAATAGGTCAAAGCGTGCAGTGGAACATCTAAATCTCTAACTAAATCAGTTAATGAAAAACCCTGCGAAAGAAATTTTTTTTCAAGTAAATAACTTTCCATCAGCCCGTCAATCTGAATTAATCGTGATTGAGATTCAGGGGTTATTGCATTATTTAGTTTCACTACATCACTTAATTTTGCTCCATTAAGAAAATGAAGGCCGTAAAGAATTTTTGGAAAAAAAAAGATTGAAATAGTTAACGAAGACATAAATATGCTAACTACATTTCGCCACCTGCCTTGCTCATCCATTTTTAATACAAACTCATTTTGAGCTAAGGAATAAAAACAAAAGAAAACTACACCAAAATTAAATATAAATCCTAACCCTAAGCAGACTTGAAGCCAAGTTTTTAATGTTACCGCAGTAGTCAATTCACCTTTTTTAATAGATCTAAGTACAATGATGCCCGAAAGAATGACATAAATCAAAGACAGAGTCGACCTTAAAACGAAATAAACGGAAAAAGAAAGAAGTGGAAAATAAATATGATATATATTATCAAAATCCTCATGCAACAACGAGGTGAATTTCAACTTCTCTTGCCAGGGTAGAGTACTGTAAGGTAAAACGTTTATAAATACAATTACAAATGGGATGAAATGAAGATAATCCCATCCTTTTATTCGAATTTTTTCTGTCAAAACCGCCCTAACATAGAAATATAAAAAGGGCGTATTCAGCAGATAAATGGGAAAATAATGAATCGCAAAAATGGCGCGAAGGGTATTGGAATCTGAAATAACTGTGGACCAATGAGCAATACCAAACACGGCATTCAAAAAGAAATGGTAGGCTAAATACCGATTTGCCGGATTTACCTTATCTGCAAAGTTTAACAGCAGAATGGATCCTAAGAAACCAATAAGGCAAATAGCAGGTATCAAATTTAGAACAGTTAGTTATAGGGGAAGGTACGCAAAAATATGTTAATTGATATCCTTCAGAGACCGTAGAGGCAAAACAAAAAAGCCTTCCCGAAGGAAGGCTTTTTTAGACGCTTGAATTGTACTTGGGATGGGAATCGAACCCACACGAGCGTTACGGCTCACGGGATTTTAAGTCCCGCGTGTCTACCAGTTCCACCACCCAAGCGTCCTAGTAAAACTAAAAGCACCGATGGTGCTTTTTCGTTTAGAGCGAAAGACGGGGTTCGAACCCGCGACCTCGACCTTGGCAAGGTCGCGCTCTACCAGCTGCGCTACTTTCGCGTTTTGTGGATGCAAAAATACGGTCTCCCTTTGAATTATGCAAGTGGAAATAAAATT
>CAILUB010000014.1 GCA_903837305.1 uncultured Cytophagaceae bacterium | reverse complement strand
TCCTCATCTAATTCGAAGCGGACTTCGGCTGTTTCGAAGTTCACGGAACCGTGATCAAAACGTCTTGCTCGGTAACTTTTGGCAATGCGGTTCAAATCCCGAATGACCGGAACTAACGCATCGTCTGAATCATTTTCGATTAACTCTTGCGCCTGCTCGTAAGCGAAACGGCGATCCGAATGGATGACTGTGCGGCCAAACCACTCTTTAACAATCGTATCGTTCGCGTCTAGTTCGAAAACAGCAGAAAACGTTAATTTATCTTCATTTGGACGTAAAGAACAGAGTCCGTTCGATAATTTTTCTGGCAACATGGGCACCACGCGGTCTACTAAGTAAACAGAAGTAGCACGCTTATACGCTTCGATATCGAGTACGCTTCCAGGTTTCACGTAATGGGAAACGTCAGCGATGTGGACACCGATTTCGGTGTTGCCGTTCTTTAGTTTTTGGTAAGAGATCGCATCGTCAAAATCCTTCGCATCGATCGGATCAATCGTGAAAGTTAATACGTTGCGCATGTCCTTGCGCTTCTTGATTTCGGTGGCAGGAATCTGCACTAAGATCGAGGCAGCGGCTTTTTCTACTTCTTCAGGGAAGTCGTAGGGCAAGCCGTATTCCGCTAAAATCGAGTGCATTTCCGTATCGTTCTCTCCTGCTTTACCTAGCACTTTGATGACACGACCTTCGGCCTTTTTACCGTCTGTTCCCCAGCGAGTTACTTCTACGATGACTTTATCTAGGTGCTTTGCGTCCTTGATTTCGAACTTAGGCAAGTAGACATCTTCGTAAATTTTCTTCGAATCGGGAATTAAAAACGAATAATGCGGAGTCACTTGAATGACACCCACTAATTCGGCGGAACGACGTTCCAATATCTGTACGACCTCTCCTTCCGGGCGGTCATTTTTTCTCTTTTCTGATGGTCGACGCGCTTGGACGATGACTTTATCCCCGTCTTTGGCATTATTTAAATCTCCAGAAGCCACCCAAATATCCTTCGCCCCATCTTCCGGAATCACAAACGCAAAACGCGCATTCACGTGATCCACGCGTCCTGTCACCTGGAAAGATTCATTATCAAAGCGAACATTCCCCTCCTCATTTTTGATCAAGCGATTTTCCGCAATCAACTTCGCTACTAAGTCAGAATAAATCTCCTTCGTCTTGCGATCGCGGATAGCAAAAGCCTTGTGTAATTGGTTCAAAGAATAGGAACGGTAGTCGTTCAATTCAAAAAACTCCAATATTTCAGCTTTCAAGCCGCTCAAAAATTTCAGTTCCTTAGGGGAAGGCATGGTATTTCAATTCAAATTATCCTGCAAGGTACACATTATTGATTTCTTAATTCCTAATTCGGCATTCTATTGCTACCTTTGAGCTTGTTTTTGAGCCTTTTCAGATGAACCGTTCCCGCATTGCCCTCTTTTTACTGCTCGTATTCGCACTGACAGGTGCTTACTTTATTTGGAAGCCTACGGCAGAGGTTCCTGTGGCGGAAGTCAACCTTGTGGAAACCCCTGATTTTAAAGCGGATTCAGCTTATCAATTTATTGCGCAACAAGTGGCTTTTGGCCCGCGTGTTCCAGGATCTGAGGCGAGTAAAAATACGCTACAGTTTTTAGTTGCCAAATTGAAATCCTACGGCTGGACCGTGACGGAGCAGCCTTTTACGGCTTTCCGCTACGACGGCAAGAAATTAGAAGGCACGAATATCATCGCGCAATTTCAACCTGCAGTCGCAAAGCGAATTCTGTTAGCTGCCCACTGGGACGCTCGCAGTATCGCGGACAAAGATTCAGTACGTAAAAACGAGCCCATCGATGCAGCAAACGATGGCGCGAGTGGCGTGGGTGTTTTGTTAGAAATCGCTCGCAATTTGCATGAGGCTAAGAATAAGCCTGCGGTAGGCGTCGATATCGTCCTTTTTGACTTGGAAGACCATGGCGAACCGGACGATTATACAGGAGAACACAAGACGAACAGTTGGGCTTTGGGTTCACAGCATTGGGCTACGAATTTAGTACCGACTAATTACAAAGCTTATTATGGCATCTTGTTAGATATGGTAGGCGGAAAAGGCGCGATGTTCCCGCACGAGGGGACTTCGATGCAATATGCGCCGGGAATTGTGCGCTCGGTTTGGGCGACGGCGGCGGATTTAGGATATGGTAATCTGTTCGTGGATCAGGATGCCTTTGGGATTTCGGATGACCATACGGCGGTGAATGAGATTGCCAAAATCCAAATGATTGATTTAATTGATTTACGCGCGTCGAATGGCGGTTTCGAGTTTGGAAGCTTCCACCACACGCATGCAGATAATTTAGCTAACATCGACAAATCGACCCTGAAAGCGGTCGGCCAAACACTTTTACAGGTTCTATACCGCGAATAATCCATGGAAGAAACAAACTTACAACACGTTCATTTAAATGAT
>CAILUB010000013.1 GCA_903837305.1 uncultured Cytophagaceae bacterium | reverse complement strand
GGGAAAGTCAATCTCTAGACAAATACCTTCAAGAGATCGGTAAAGTCGATTTATTGACTCCGGATGAAGAGGTAATCCTAGCGCAGAAGATTCGCGATGGGGATCAATTGTCATTAGAGCGTTTAACAAAAGCGAACCTTCGTTTCGTGGTATCTGTTGCAAAACAATACCAAAACCAAGGTCTTAGCTTAGGTGACTTAATTAACGAAGGAAACTTAGGTTTGATCAAAGCAGCACAGCGTTTTGATGAGACTCGTGGCTTTAAATTCATTTCATACGCCGTTTGGTGGATTCGTCAATCGATTCTTCAAGCGTTAGCGGAGCAATCTCGTATCGTACGTTTGCCTTTAAATAGAGTAGGTTCTTTGAATAAAATTTCAAAAACATTCTCTGAATTAGAGCAAAAATTCGAGCGTGAGCCATCTCCAGAGGAATTAGCAGAGGTTTTAGAGATCTCAACCGGCGAAGTCGTAGATACCTTGAAAATTTCAGGTCGTCACGTCTCCATGGATGCACCTTTCGTTCAAGGAGAAGAAAACTCGCTTTTAGACGTATTAGAGAATGATTCAGAAGATAAACCTGATTCTGGTTTAATCAATGATTCCCTTCGTCGTGAAGTACAACGTGCATTATCTACCCTAACTCAACGCGAGGCAGATGTAGTTACCTTGTATTTCGGCTTAAATGGCGAACATGCCATGACTCTTGAAGAAATCGGTGAAAAATTTAATTTAACGCGTGAGCGTGTAAGACAAATTAAGGAGAAAGCGATCCGTCGTTTACGACACACTTCTCGAAGCAAAGCACTAAAAACATATCTTGGATAATTTTTAAAGCCTCTCACGAGGCTTTTTTTTGCAATGGCATTTCCAAAAGGCATCATCGAACTAGTAGACTCTTTATACCAACAAGGTGTAAATGAGGCGGTTATATGCCCAGGTTCCAGAAATGCCCCCTTAATGCTCGCTTTAACCCGCCACGGCGGTTTCAAATGCTATTCCATTGCAGATGAGCGTTCTGCTGGATTTTTTGGCCTAGGAATCGCCCTGAAAACAGGACGTCCTGTCGTTATTTGCTGCACATCAGGCTCAGCCGGATTAAATTTTGCCCCAGCTGTAGTCGAAGCCTTCTTCCAAGAAGTTCCGTTAATTGTTTTAACGGCTGACCGTCCAAAAGAATGGATCGGACAATGGGATGGACAGACAATTTACCAGGAGAACCTCTTTGGTAAACACTCAAAAGCCTTTTTTGACTTTGAAACAGATGATTGTTCTTCTGCACCATTGACTGCTATGGTGGAACCGAAAGGACCCGTGCAGATAAATGTGCCAATTAGGGAGCCGTTTTACCCCTCTGCGGGTGAAGTTATCCCTAAAGGTGAAGTGGGTAGAGTAGAGAGTAGAGAGTATAGAGTAGAGAGTAAAGAGTATAGAGTAGATTTTAGTTATTTCAATCAGGTTATCACCTATGCAGAAAAGATTCTCGTGACCGTAGGCCAAAAGGAAGACAACTCCATCTTCAAAACGCTATCTGCTTACGGAATTCCAGTAATAGGGGATGCGACGTCTAATTGCGGCAGCACCATTGCACACGATTTGCTATTAGCTGACGAATCTGTATGGCCAGAATTACAACCCGATTTACACATTCACTTCGGTAAATCATTCGTTTCGAAGCGAATTAAGCAATTTTTACGTAGCCATAAGCCAAAGCAATCCTGGCTCATCCACCCAAATCCGATTGGTAAGCCTGATCCTTTCTTGTGTTTAACACACGTGGTAAATACGGATGCGAACAGCTTTATTAAAGGTGTTGAATGGACTACAAAATCGTGGAACACCTGGAATTCAGCTAAAATCGCGCAGCAACAAACTGATTTTTTTGCTAAACCGAATTGGACAGAAATCCATTTATACCAGAAAATAACTGAAGCGATTGAGCAAGAATCAGCAGAAGTACATATAGCTAACTCATTAGCTGTCAGGTACATTAATTGGACTTTGGCAAAATTCAAACATACCGAGGTATTCTCTAATCGAGGTACCTCTGGTATAGATGGTTGTTTAAGCACGGCCGTAGGTGCTGCCCAAAGATCAGACAAACTATGCATCTCCATCATTGGGGATGTGGCCTTTCAATACGATCGCAATGCACTGTGGAATCACTACATTCCTGCGAACTTACGCATCATCGTCTTTAATAATGGGGGTGGAGGTATTTTCCGAAACCTAGAGGGAGCCAAAGACCTACCTGAACTGGATGAATTTATGGAAACACGTCAAGGGTTTACCGCTGAAAATACGGCTAAAGATGCAGGAATTAGCTATTTTTCTGCTTCGAACGCGAGTGAATTAGACCTCAAAACCTTCTTAAATCACCAAGGCGCCGCGCTTTTGGAAATTCACACGAATTCGATCGAAAACGCGGCAGAATTGAAAAAGTATATGTCTTTATTTAAGGCTTGATTTGGCCTGAATTTTGGCCCAATTCTTCAAATACAATTCATTTTTAGGATCCTTTTCAAGCGCTTTCTTCACATAAGCAGCCGCTAAATCCCATTGCATTCGCTGAATAGCGAGGTAGCCTAAATTATTATTTAGAAGATCCTGGTATTTTCCAGACTGCAAGGCCTTCTTAAATACCGCTTCTGCTAAATCGATTTCATTCATCTCCTGTAATACCACACCTTTATTAATCAAGGTTTCAATGGAAGTAGAATCGAGAGAGAGAGAACGGTCGTAGGACGAAAGAGAACCAGATAAATCAGCTTTTTGAAGTAAGATATCACCTTTTAATGTCCAGTTTGCCGCCGAATCAGGGAAAGACTTAACAAGCGATTCCACAGAAGGCAAAGCCTCATCAAAACGCTGTAAGGTTTGTAGCATTTCTGTCTTTTTAAATAGAGCAGGAGCAAACTTCTCATCTAAGGCAAATGCTTTAGTAAAATCAGCTAAAGCCTCTTCATTTTTCTCTAGAATCTGATAAACTAAACCGCGATTATAATAGGCATCGGAAAAATCAGGACGCTTTTCTACTGCCTCGGAATACCATTTAATGGCCTCATGATACTCTTTTTCCTTCCATTTTGCATTTCCGCGTAAGAAGAAGTCGCTAGATTCGCGCTTTTCATCATCTGTCGTGGTAGAACAACTTAAAAGAGACAAGGAAACAAATAGTAATACGAGGTATTTCATAGGGCTAAAAGAAAGTTCAATTTAAATAATTCAAATTTCATTCGCATCTTTGTAGCTTAATTAAATGTAAAATTATGGCATACGCAGAAATGTTAACCGATAAAGGGTTAATGAAAATCGAATTCTACACAGAGGATGCACCTATCCACGTT
>CAILUB010000012.1 GCA_903837305.1 uncultured Cytophagaceae bacterium | reverse complement strand
TTGATTTATGAATAAAAGGATATTCCCCTAAAAAGGTAGACAAAGATAAACAATAATGGCGAATGATCGAAAAATTGAGATAGAATTGTCTGAAACCTATTATTGGGATCATTTTAGCTATATTCTGCGCTACATTGACCGCCATTATTTACCCCTTTTGCAGGAAATAGAAATAGCATTTTTAAAAGATTTTTCTGAACTCACATTTGCAGCACAATGCCTGTATTTGCGTCTGGCGTCACGTCGTTCAACTTGTTTTAGAATCGAGAAGTTGAATTATCCAGAAATAGGGGATTTAGCAACTCCGCTGCGAGTTTTACGCACATCCGGTTTTTTATTAGAGGTTTCGGAAGGAGTGGAGGGGATATTTACGAAGCAAGAATGTGTTTCTTTGGCCAAAAAACAAGGCATCAAAATCCCTAGTTCAGCCTCTAAAGAAGAGGCTGCGGCACTCGTTTCATCAGCGGATTTAATCGCTGCGTTTTCTTCAGGCGTGGTTTCTCCAGCGAGAGTGGAGGTGTTTGCGTTCATTCAGTTCTTGTTTTTTGGGACACGATCTCGGGATTTAACAGACTTTGTGGTGCGTGATTTAGGGCATCGAGCCTTTGTGGAGGTGCAAGAGGAGGACTTGAAGCCCTATTTTCAAACTAGGGAAGAGGCAGAACAGAAATGGGCCATTTCAATGTGGAGGGAATGGTTTTACACGACTGACTTAAATGCAGATGAGGTGCTGACTTCCTGGCGAGTGCATATGTTGCCATTGGCTTCTTCTTTATTAGAGCCATCGATTCGCGCATTTGAAAAGACCTGTTATGCTTTAGGGCGTTTGTTGGAGCGTGAAAAGGCTTATATAGAAGCTTTGGAAGTATATGAGGTCTCCTTAACGGGTGCATCTTTGGAGCGGCGTGTGCGCGTTTTACAGAAAATGGGGGAGTTAGACGAAGCGATTTCTTGGGCCAGGGTGGGATTAGAGCTGGGTGTTTCGCCCACGGAGATTCATTTTTTTGAAGATTTTCTGGCCAAACAAGCCTCCAAGAAATCCATCAAACAAGTGACTGCCTCGCTGAAGCAGGCTGAATTAATTGAAATATCTCCGGAATACATCGGTCAAGTGGAAGCCGGTGTGGTGGCCTATTTTGAGGCAGAAGGCTATTATGCGGCTTTTACCGAGAACCAGATTTGGCGTAATTTCCTCGGTCTTTTTGCCTGGGATTTGATTTTTGCAGATCGTAAAGAAGGCTTTCACCATCCCTTTCAATGGGCACCGAGTCACTATGGAAAAGAAAGTTTTGCAGGTGAATTGCCTTTGCATTTGTTGCAAGATCGAGTCGGGTTATTAGCTCTTTTACGCTCCCGTGCTGAGGCAAATCAAGGGGCGATGAATCCTTTAGTGGATTGGTATTCCCTTGATTTCGATCTGATGGAACGGTTTTTACAAGTGATGCCTCCTTCAGGTTTGGCGGCAATTTCTCAATACTTATGGGAGCATTTAGGCACGCATGTGAAGGGTTTCCCTGATTTATTTATCCAAAAAGGCGATGAATTTGCCTTCGTCGAAGTGAAGTCTCCTAATGATCATTTATCGGCTATTCAGCATTTCTGGCACGATTTTATGAGAAAAAATGGGGTGAATGTGAGGTTGGTGAGGTTGAAATATAAAGATTAGAGATAGGAGAGTATAGAGTAGAGATGGTGAATGTTAAGTGGTGAATGGTGGAATCGCCGAGGGCAAATTTCAAAGAGCAAAGTTCAAATTTCAAATGTGGAATCGCCGAGGCAAATTTCAAAGAGCAAAGTTAAAAAATCAAATGTGGAATCGCCTGCGGCGATGAGTATAGTGGTGCGGCCTCCGGCCTATTTTTCTTCGTCCTAATTTCCTCCGGACTCATTCCCTCCGGACTTGCCACTGCCCACTGTCCACAGAAATAAAATCTGTTAAAAACTTGACTTCCCCTAAAAAATACAATACGTTTATAACGAATCTAAAACGTTCTTTTTTCTGTCAGCTTTGCTAAGATTCCCAAAGCGTGTTTCACCATTAAATTTTAAGCTTATGAAAGTGCAAGTTCACGCGATCCACTTTACTGCGGACC
>CAILUB010000011.1 GCA_903837305.1 uncultured Cytophagaceae bacterium | reverse complement strand
AAGGTTCTACTAAAAATAATAATTATGCTCTTTCTTCGAGCGTTTTAAGGAGACCGGCAATTTTATTACCCGCTCCAGTAAGTCCAGAAACAACGTTCTTAGCTGGACTTTGAAGTAATCCAATAATATCTCCGATTAATTCCTCACGACTCTTCAGTGCTACAAGCATTTCTAATTGGTCATCACCAATAAATATTGCTTCATCTATATAAGCACCTTTAAGAAGGGGTTTTGCGTTCTTTTTACGGAACTCATGAATTAACTTTGCAGGAGCATTACCTACTTCGCTGAACAAGATTGATGTTGCACCAGCCAAGGTGCTTCTCAAATTACCAAAATCTTTTCCTTCGGTGCGATCCATTGCTTTTTCAAGCAAAGTGTTTTTTACAACACGCATACGAATATTAGATTGATAACATCTTCTGCGAAGATTATTTACTACTTCAACAGTCAAGTCCGCTGTGTCTGCCAAATAGAAGATGCTCGCGTCATTTAATTCTGCAGCTAGATCATCTATGTACTTTGCTTTTTCTTCTCTTGTCATGTTTGTAAGTTTTAAGCAACAACAGACTTCGCATCCACTTGGATACCAGGACTCATTGTAGAACTCAAGTAAATACTTTTAATGTATGTTCCTTTAGCCGCAGAAGGTTTCAATTTGATAAGCTGTTGAACTAACTCATTCGCATTTTCACGAATTTTGTCTCCATCAAAGCTAACTTTACCCACTGAAGAGTGCACGATACCGTACTTGTCAACTTTAAAATCAATCTTACCTGCTTTTACTTCTTCTACTGCTTTACCAACTTCCATTGTTACCGTGCCAGTCTTTGGATTCGGCATCAAACCTCTTGGCCCTAAAATACGACCTAAAGCTCCAACTTTACCCATTACAGAAGGCATAGTAATTATAACGTCGATATCAGTCCACCCACCTTTGATTTTCTCAATGTAATCGTCCAAACCAACGTAATCAGCACCAGAGGCAATTGCTTCCGCTTCTTTGTCAGGAGTACAAAGCACAAGTACCCGTACATCTTTACCAGTTCCATGCGGCAACGCCACAGTCCCTCTTACCATTTGATTTGCTTTACGTGGATCTACACCCAAACGTACACATATATCAACAGAAGCATCAAATTTAGTGGTTGAAATATTCTTAACCAAATCGCATGCTTCTGTTAAGGAGTAAGGCTTTGCTAAATCATATTTAGCTAATACCTCTTTTCTTTTTTTAGATACTCTTCCCATAACGCTCTCGATTATTTGGTTTTAGGTGAAACACCACCTTTTACTGTAACTCCCATGCTTCTTGCAGTTCCAGCAATCATAGTCATTGCTGCATCTACAGTAAAACAATTAAGATCCGGTAACTTATCTTCAGCAATTGTACGAACCTGATCCCAAGAGATATTAGCTACTTTGGATTTATTAGGCTCAGACGATCCTTTTTTGATTTTTGTGTGTTCAATGATTTGAACAGCTGCCGGTGGAGTTTTTAAAACAAATTCAAAGGACTTATCACCATAAACTGTGATAACTACTGGTGTGATCTTTCCAGGACGATCTTGCGTACGTGCATTAAACTGCTTGCAAAATTCCATGATGTTGACCCCTTTTGCACCAAGTGCAGGACCAACTGGAGGAGCTGGATTGGCCGCACCGCCTTTGATCTGTAATTTGATCATTGCTGCTACTTCTTTAGCCATTTGTATTCAAATTATGTAGTCAAACATGAGTACTTGCGGGAAGCTTTAATCGCTTTTCTCACTTCTACGGTTAATAAAAAAATTAAATCTCTTTCTCTACTTGCATGTAGCTAAGCTCCAACAAGTTCTTTCTACCAAATATTTTCACCATTACTTTTAGCTTCTTCTTGTCTTCATTAATTTCGTCAACAACACCGCTAAAGTTATTAAATGGTCCATCGATTACTTTAACAGATTCTCCAACAACAAATGGTATTTTCATTTCTTCTTCTGACTCTGACAGCTCATCTACTTTTCCTAAAATTCGATTTACTTCAGATAAACGCATAGGCACAGGTTCTCCTCCTTTTTCAGTACCTAAAAATCCTATTACGTTTGGAATACTTCTTATAACGTGAGGAACTTCACCAACCAATGCCGCTTCAATTAAAACATAACCAGGCAAATAAGCACGCTCTTTGCTTACTTTTTTACCATTTCTTATTTGAAAAACTTTTTCAGTTGGTATCAATACTTGATCTACGAAATCTGTCAGTTTCAGTCTAGATATTTCTAAGTCAAGATATTCTTTAACCTTTTTTTCTTTCCCACTAACTGCACGAACTACGTACCAACGTTTTTTAATCTCACTCATTAAAATTTAATTAAAAAAGTCCATAAATAAAGCCCATTGCGCCTTTCCAAGCAGATTTTGAATCTCCGGCAATACCGAATCCAAAATCCATCACAAAAATAATTAAGGAAATAATGACAGATGCTACCACAACAATAATTGTATTGCTTTGTAACTCCTTCCAAGTCGGCCACGATACATGATGAACCATTTCGTTCACTGTTTCGCTAAAATAATTT
>CAILUB010000010.1 GCA_903837305.1 uncultured Cytophagaceae bacterium | reverse complement strand
CATCGAAAGATGCGGGCCTATAGCTCAGTTGGTTAGAGCACCTGACTCATAATCAGGGGGTCCCAGGATCATGCCCTGGTGGGCCCACTCCTTGATAATCAAGCAGTTACAAGCAAGTTTTTAATGACTTTTTTGTAGCTGCTTTTTTCATTTGCACCACAATTTGCACCACAACTCATTTGCTGAAACGTGCGGAAACATTGGGGGTGTTGTTTTTGGGAATATTTGTATTTTGTAGAATTATACTAAAGAATGAAATTTTGGTGGTAATAGATTTGTACAATTAAAAAGTGATTACTACTCAACTTTATGTAGAATACTTTCAATTGAAAAGAGGTTAACTTGTATAATTATGAGACGTCATTATTTTTCAGATTCTATTAGTGCTTTTTGCAAACTATCTATAGAAGATATTTTAGGGAAACTGGCCTTAAATAATGAATTTTCTAGTGAAAGAACCCAAACTGATGCATGGATAAAACAAATTGAAATTCTACAACCTTTATTAATAAGTTTTAAGGGTACAATATTTTTTGAATATGCAATACCTAGAATGGGTAAAAGAATTGATGTTGTATTAATCATTAACAATGTAATTTTTATCTTGGAGTTTAAGGTTGGTGAAAAAGAATATTTGCACACGGCAATAGAGCAAGTTTGGGATTATGCACTTGATTTAAAAAATTTTCATGAAACAAGTTTAAGCCATTTAGTAGCCCCAATTCTTATTGCAACAAAGGCTAAGGATACAGTATTATCAATTTATACTACAAATCATAATGATAATTTATTATTTCCTATAAAAGCTAACGCATTAAATTTATTGAATGTAATTAATTCAGTACTTGATTTTAGTGATGGTGAAAATATTGATTCTGAAAAATGGATATTGGGTAGATATTCTCCAACTCCTACAATTATAGAAGCTGCAATGGCGCTATATAATGGTCATACTGTAGCAGATATTTCACGAAGTGATGCCACAGCGCAAAACCTTTCTCACACAAGTGATGCTGTTTCTAATATAATTAAATTAGCTAAAGAGAAAAATGAAAAAGCAATATGCTTTGTTACAGGGGTGCCAGGAGCGGGTAAGACCCTGGTTGGACTTAATATTGCAACAAAGCATTTTAACAAGGACGAAGGACTTACTAGCGTTTTTTTATCAGGCAATGGCCCACTGGTTTCTATTTTACGAGAAGCTTTAACAAGGGATAAAGTTAAACGAGTAAAAGCAACAGGAAAAAAGATTACAAAAGGAGAAGTATTAAGTGAAGTAAAACTATTTATACAAAATGTACACCATTTTAGAGATGAGTGCTTGATAGATGAGGTTGCACCGCCTTTTGACCATGTGGCAATTTTTGACGAAGCCCAAAGAGCATGGAATAAAGAAATGACCATGAATTTTATGAGTCGCAAAAAGGGCAGACCAGGATTTCAGTTTTCAGAGCCGGAATTTTTAATATCATGTTTAGATAGGCATAAGGATTGGGCAGTAATTGTATGCCTTGTTGGCGGTGGACAAGAAATTAATACAGGAGAAGCGGGAATTAGTGAATGGATTGAATCACTTAATAGGTCATTTCCAGAATGGAGAGTTTATATTTCAAACCGCTTAGATGACTCAGAATACGCATCTGGCAAGTCCTTGGATTTAATCAAAAGCCATAAACACGTTATAACGAAACCAGAATTACATTTATCAGTTTCTCTTAGGTCATTTAGAGCTGAGCATCTTTCATTATTGATTAAAAACATACTTGACATAAATATAGATTCGGCTAAAGATTATTTTAATAAAATCAAAATAAAATATCCCATTGTTTTAACTCGTGATTTAAGTAAAGCAAAAAAATGGTTGAAATCTAAAGCAAGAGGAAGTGAACGTTATGGTATAGTAGTTTCTTCACAAGCGCAGCGTTTAAAACCTTATGCGATTGATGTGAAATCTCCAATGGACCCAATTCATTGGTTTTTAGATGAGAAACAAGACGTAAGATCTTCATATTATATGGAAGATGTAGCTACTGAATTTCATGTACAAGGTTTAGAACTTGACTGGTCCTGCGTAACCTGGGATGCTGATTTTAGGTATTCTGATAACGGTTGGGAGAATTTTTCATTTGTAGGTAATAAATGGCAGAATATTAGAAAAGAGGAACGCAAGCAATATTTAAAGAACACCTATCGTGTTCTATTAACTAGAGCAAGACAAGGAATGGTTATTGTTGTTCCCGAGGGAGATTCACAAGATCCTACAAGAATGCATAAATATTATGATACAACCTATATCTATTTAAAATCAATAGGATTTGAAGAACTAATTTAAACTTCATGCATAAAGCACTAAAACAGTCATAAATT
>CAILUB010000009.1 GCA_903837305.1 uncultured Cytophagaceae bacterium | reverse complement strand
TGACTTAATGTTAGCTGGTAAAGTAGCGGTAGTAGCTGGTTACGGTGACGTAGGTAAAGGTTCTGCTGATTCATTACGTGGTGCTGGTTGCCGTGTGTTAGTAACGGAGATCGACCCAATTTGTGCTTTACAAGCGGCAATGGATGGCTACGAAGTAGTTCCAATGGACGAAGCAGCAACACGCGCAAACATCTTTGTAACAGCGACTGGTAACGTGAAGATCATCCGTGATCGTCACTTCAAAGCGATGAAAGACAAAGCAATCGTTTGTAACATCGGTCACTTCGATAACGAAATCGATATGGAGTGGTTGAACAACAACTACGGTTCTACGAAAGATCAAATCAAGCCACAAGTAGATATGTACACAATCGACGGCAAAAACGTTATTGTTTTAGCTGAAGGTCGTTTGGTGAACTTAGGTTGTGCGATGGGTCACCCTTCATTCGTAATGTCGAACTCGTTCTGTAACCAAACATTGGCTCAATTAGAGCTTTGGGCGAACTCAGCGAACTACGAGAACAAAGTGTACATTCTTCCTAAGCACTTAGATGAGAAAGTAGCGTTCTTACACTTAGCGCACATTGGTGCAAAATTAGAGAAGTTAGAAAAAGAGCAGGCTGAATACATTGGCGTCCCTCAAGCAGGGCCATACAAGCCAGAGCACTACAGATACTAGGAATTATTTATTAATTTAAAAGCTCGCTGGAAGGCGGGCTTTTTTTGGTAAGGGGAATACTTTCAGATTACCATTAAATAAAAATCGGTTGATCTGGGGGGCTAAATCTTCGCTTGTCCTAAATTTTAGCTAAATTTGCATAACTATATACGTACCATAATACTTTAGTATGAAATTATTCAGTCGAATTCTTTTGACCCTTTCTTTCCTAGTTCTCGTTCACGCAGCCTTCTCTCAGGCGAAACGCAAAGTAGAAGACCTAAGCGATGAAGAGATCTCTACCTTCTTTGAACGCGCCCAGTCTAGCGGTATGACGGAAGCACAACTAGAAAAAGCAGCAAAAGCACAAGGTTATACTTCCTCGGATATAGCCAAAATGCGTAGCCGTTTGACACAAATAGGGGATACGAAAACAAAGGAGAAAACGACCACGTCGAAATCAAAAACCTCTTCTAAAAGAACGGTTTCGGGTAAATTGAGCACGAAAAAAGGGGTTAAAAATACCAATGAGGAAGACTCGGAGGATGTTTCGATGGAGGACGAGGAAATGGTAGACTCTACTTTGTTGCCAAAGAAAAAGATCTATGGAGCTAATCTTTTCAATAACAAAAAATTAAACTTTGAGCCGGATTTGCGTATCGCTACTCCTGTGAACTACACGCTGGGACCAGATGATGAGTTGAATATTGACATCTTTGGCGAAGTAATGGATAATTACACCGTTACGGTGAGTCCAGAGGGAACGGTTAAGATTCTAAACTTGAGCCCTATTTATGTCAATGGATTAAACGTAGAGGCGGCATCAGCCCGTATCGTGAGTCGCTTGAGACAATTATACCAAGGTTTGAATCGTCCAGGAAGTGGATCGTCTGCGATCATCACTTTGGGAAATGTGCGCAGTATCAAAGTGACCCTAGTGGGGGAAGTGGAGAACCCGGGTTCATATACCATCTCTTCTTTGGCAACCGTATTTAACGCTTTGTACTTAGCGGGTGGGCCTAACGAAAATGGATCCTACCGTAGCATTCGCGTGATAAGAAACAACAAAGTGGTTCGCACGCTAGACTTATACGATTTCTTATTAAAGGCAGATCAAAAGGACAACATCCAATTAAAAGACCAAGATATCATCCGCGTAGGCGATTTTGATTCTCACGTAGAATTAGCCGGCGAAGTAAGACGCCCGATGGTTTTCGAGGCGGTAAAAGGAGAAACATTAAAAGACATCCTTCGCTATGCAGGAGGTTTCACAGATAAGGCCTACACCTACTCCCTAAATGTGCGCAGAAATACTTCGCGTGAGTTGAAACTATTAAATATCACGCAAGATGAGGTGGCGACATTCCAGCCTCAAAATGGAGATTCGATTTCTGTAGGTAAAATCATCGAGCGATATGAAAACCGCGTTACGGTGAGTGGTGCTGTGTTCAGACCCGGTGTATTCGCCATCGAAAACGGTTTAACGACGGTAAAAGAATTAATCAAACGCGCCGAAGGGCCTCGTGAAAATGCGTTCCTAAATCGCGCGACTATTTCCCGTAGAAAAGAAAACTACGATCCGGAAATGATCTCCTTCGACTTAGGAAAAGTATTAAGAGGCGAATTAGCAGATATCGCGCTACACCGCGAAGATTCTTTAATGGTCTACTCACTCGATTCTTTACGTGAATACCAGAGGGTCAGTATTTTTGGTGAAGTGAATAAGCCGGGAATATTCGAATTCCGCACCGGAATGAAGGTGGCCGATATCATTCTACTCGCGAAAGGCTTTAATGAGGCGGCTAGTTATGCTAAAATCGAATTATCGCGTCGTGTCATTACGCATGGAAATGATGATGCAACGAAGGATAAAATCCAAGTAAAGACGTTCGATATCGATGGTAGCTTGAATATCAGTAACGAAGGAAGTCAATATGAATTGAAACCTTTTGACATCATCTCTATTCGTCGATCACCTAATTATGAAGTGCAAAGAGGGGTGACTATCGAAGGAATGGTCAATTTCCCAGGTCGCTATGCGATTCCTAAAGATGATCAAAAAATTGCTGATTTAATTTTTGAGGCGGGGGGGCTAAAACCGGAAGGCTATTTAGATGGTGCCATTCTTTACCGCGATTCTACCGTAGTGGGAGTAAAGCTTTCTGAAATCCTCAAGAACCCGGCTTCTAAAAACAATCTATTACTCATGGAAAATGACCGTTTAGTCATTCCACGTGTATTAGAAACAGTTAAATTATCTGGGGGTGTACAAAACCCGATTGCAATCGCTTTCGTGGAAGGATATAGTCTGCAAGACTATTTAGACGGCGCGGGTGGATATACAGAATACGCGGATAAGAAAAATGTGTACGTGAAAGCGCCTAATGGTATTTCTACGAAAAGAAGACGATTCATGTTCTTTAGAATTAATCCGAAAGTACTCCCAGGGTCAGAGATTGTGGTACCAGAATTCCCTACGAACATGAAGAAAGGAATGACCACTGCTGAGGCTGTAGGCTTATCATCTGCCTTAGTTTCTGTTGCGCTTACCTTGACGACACTTATCAACAATTTGACTAAATAAGCTCCATGTCTACGATAGAAAACAATCAATTAGAAGATAACGGGGAAATTTCGATCAACTTTGGTGAGATTTCCCGTACGCTGAAGTCTTATAAACTTCTGATAGGAACTTGTGCCGTTCTATTTGCTGCTTTAGGGGCAATTTATTCCCTGACTCAGCCTAACGAATATAGCTCTAACGCGAAACTATTACCGGAATTAGATTCTAAATCCGGTGGTGCAGGCGGAATGGGTGGTTTAAAATCCCTAGCAGGACTGGCTGGTGTAGACCTAGGCGGTAGTTCATCTGGAGCTGAAGCCATTCGTCCAGATTTATACCCTAACATCGTTCAGAGTGCTCCTTTGTTACAGGAAGTATTGAAAGCAAAAATCTACAGCACTAAGCACAAGAAATGGCAAACGGTTTTGGACTTCTTATCTGAGAAACAAGATACAGCTCCGATCGATTTAGGAGGAGATCCGTCTGACGACGATGTAGTTTCAGATGTAAAATTAGACAAGGTGCCCACTTCAGCTCTTTCTGCTGATTTAATGAAGTTAAATAAGAAAGAACAAGCGGCTATTAAGAAGCTCAGAGCCTCTGTCGTACTAGAGATTGATAAAAAATCTGGTGTCATTTCGTTAACGACTAAATTAACGAATCCGGTGGCGGCAGCGAACATCACTTCGCTAATTCAGCACTACTTGACGAAGTATGTAACGGATTACCGCACACAGAAAGCTAGACAAGAATTGACCTTCTTGGAAAAGCGCTTATCAGAATCCCGCGCGCGCTACGACCAAGCCTTATTTACACTAAGTGCCTACCGCGATCAAAACATGAACTTGTTTTTGAACGTGGCAAAAGACCGCGAGAAGAAATTGCAATACGAGGTGGACATGGCCTATAACTTGTACATGACGATCAGTGGACAATACGAAGAGTCTAAGGTAAAATTACACCGCGAAACACCGGTTTTTAAGGTCTTAGAACCGGCGCAGGTTGCGATACAGAAGGATGGTCCTAAGCGTAGCTTGATTACGATCGGGTTTATGTTTGTGGGGGTTTTTGCGGCGTTGATTTATGTGTTTTTTAAGACGGTGAATTTGAAAGAATTACTAGGGTAATTCTTTTTAGATGAGAGAGTATAGAGTAGAGAGGAAAGCATAGAGCATAAAGCACAAAGAATAAAGATGGTATCCCCTGCGGGGATGTTTAGTATTTTCATTGTCGCCCTCTCCACGAATCATGGATCTCTTGAAATGTGGTTTGTAAATCCTTCGTTATTCCCCAGCTAGGGTAATCTGATTTGATTTTATGTAAGTCTGATATGTAGCAGATATGATCGCCTATTCTGTTTTCATCTAGGTAGGTGTATTTCATGGGTTTGCCTGAAATGCTTTCGATGAGTTTGAATGCTTCCAGGATGGAGATCGAGTTTTCGCGTCCTCCGCCTATGTTGTAGACGGCGGCTATTTTGGGGTTTTGGATAAATAAATCAATAAAGCGCGCGACGTCATAGGAATGAATATTGTCTCTGACTTGCTTTCCTTTATAGCCGTAAATTTTGTATTCTATTTCTTGTACATTGCATTTAATTAAATAGCTTAAAAAGCCATGCAACTCTACTCCACTGTGATTAGGTCCAGTTAAGCAGCCGCCCCGTAAACAACAAGTAGGCATATTAAAATATCGACCATATTCCTGGACTAATATGTCAGAGGCAACTTTAGAGGCGCCGAATAGGGAATGCTTGCATTGATCGATACTGAAAGATTCATTAATCCCATCAAAATAGGCCTCATCGGCATAGTCGTATCTTGTTTCGCTCTCCATGATACTTAGGAAATTGGGATTATCGCCGTAGACCTTGTTCGTCGATAAATGGACAAAAGGGACGGAAGTATTATATCTTCTGGTGGCTTCTAATAAATTCAGGGTACCTACCGCATTGACATCAAAATCCTCAAAGGGCATGGAGGCGGCTAGGTCATGACTGGGTTGTGCCGCCGTATGAACGATGGCATCGGGTTGAATGTCTAAGATGAATTTTGCGACCGCTGCACGATCGCGGATATCTAAGGCGTAGTTCTTAAAATTCGGGTTTTCTTTTTCAAGTTTTGAAATATTCCAGGTGGTATCCCCTTTTTCGCCAAAAAACACCTGGCGCATGTTATTGTCGATGCCGATAACTTCTAGCCCTTTTTGGCAAAAGAAACGAACAACTTCACTTCCAATTAATCCCCCAGCACCAGTTACTAAAATTTTTCTCATTTGTGAAGCTTGACTATTTTCAATAAAATTAAATAAATAAATGTAGAATTCGTGAATAAATACCTTTTCCAGAGCCTTCTAGGCTCCTGAATAAGCCTAAAAAGCCATTCCAGGCCATTATTTTGCATCCAAGCGGGAGCTTGCTTTAGCGTTTGGGCATGGAAGTCAAACGCGGCACCTACGGCCATCATGACCCCACTAATTTTTCCAATGTGCTCAGCCACCCAGATCTCCTGCCTAGGACATCCTCTCCCCACTAAAATGAGCTGAGCTCCAGACTGATTGATCTTTTGAATGTCTTGCTCATCTTCCGCTGGAGTAGCCTCTCGAAATCGATCCACGTGATGCCCGACTAATTGAAGTTGCGGAAAGTTTCGACTAATATTCTCTTCGAATTTTTGCAATGTTTTCTCCGTACTTCCATACAGATATACCCGCAGTTTATGTTCATTTGCTTGTGCTAACACCTTCCAGGTTAAGGCAGGGCCATAAACTCGGTCTTTCAGCTGCGTGTTGTAAAAGTAATTTAAACACCACTTAATGGGTTGCCCATCCGGAACTACATAGTGGATGGAATTTACTAAGGAATTTAATCTTGGATTATGATAGCTTTCGATCAGACCATGTACCGCTAAGGCGCTAACCCCAATGGACTGCTTGGCAATGGCATGCGCAATAATGGCCTGCGTGATATGCTCGTAATCAGATGCGGTATACCGAATTCCGAGTAACTCATGTGTAGGCAAGGTGTTTTGCATGCGGGGGTGGCGATTCTTTGGGGGAAATTCTTTTGGCCAAAATTAACAATTATAGAGATGAATTTAGCAGTTCAACGGCATTATATTGTTATTCCAAAACTTCAATGGCTTATTCCAAAGCAATATCCTTTTAATAATTTTTTCACGTGTCTATAAAATAAAATGGTATTTTTGTAGAATGGTTTATTGCCTGCAGGCGGAACACCAAAAAAAGAAAAATGAAAGCACTTAAATTACTTGTCTTTTTATCCTTAGCTATTCCCGTTTTAGCTCAAGATATTCCAGTAGACATCAATAATATCAGTGATCAGCAATTAGCACAGATCATGCTCCGCTACAATTTGCAAGGTTTAGCTCCAGAGGAAGTGGAACAGGTGTTAAAGCAAAAGGGAGTACCTGCTGACCAAATCATCGTTTTGAATCGCCGGATTGCCTCATTGGATCCCTTAACCGGGGCATCTCAAAATGCCTATAAGACTAGAACTCAGGACGAAATAACTGTTCCTCGCAAGAAAATCGAAATTGTGGGGCCTTCAGCGGCGCCAGGTGGTTTACGTATTTTTGGGTCAGAGATTTTCGAAAACCAAAACTTAAGTTTCGAGCCTAATTTAACCATTTCCTCTCCGCGTAACTACGTGTTAGGAGTAGGAGACGAGGTGATTGTAGATATTTATGGATTAAGTGAGAGTACGAAAAAACTGAAGATTAACACGGAGGGCTACATTCGTTTCCCTAACCTAGGGCCTATTAAAGTAGGTGGTTTAACCATCGAAGAAGCTCAGGTGCGCATTCGGGAAGCTGCTTCTAAAATTTATACTACTATCGCGGGAGGAAGCACCAAGGTGATGGTTTCTTTAGGCCAACTGCGTTCTATTCGAGTGACTTTAGTGGGCGAAGTAAAGAAGCCAGGGAACTATTCTGTTTCTTCCCTTTCCACCTTGATGAATGCGTTGTATGCGTCCGGAGGACCATCTGATTTAGGCTCTTTCCGTAAAATTGAATTAGTTAGAAATGGGAAGACAATTTCGACGCTAGATTTATATGATTTCTTGTTAAAAGGAGATTTGTCGAAAAATAGAATTCTACAAGATGACGATGTGATTCGCGTGGGGACCTATGAGTCACGAGTGGCAGTCAATGGTGCGGTGAAGAAAAAAGCTTTGTTTGATGTGAAGAAAGGGGAAAATGCCGCAGATGTTTTACGGTATGCAGGTGGTTTTGCGGATGATGCTTTTAAAGAGCGTATACGTGTAAAGAGAATGGGTACTTCTGGCTTTGAGGTGCAATCCGTGAAGGCGGAGGCGCTTGCTACATTTAGTTTGCATTCGGGGGATACTTTGGTGGTTGATGCTTTGGCCAAAACCTATACAAACCGCACCTTTATCGATGGTGCAGTGTATTATCCAGGGGAATATGGGTAAAATGAATTTGTCAATTTGAAAGACTTGCTTCTTGCAGTTCGCGTGAAAGAAAATGCATTTACAGATCGTGCGCTTTTAAGTCGTTTAAATCCTGATTTAACACCTGCCGTATTACCGTTTAGTGTAAAAGAGGTGCTTTCTGGAAAGACGGAAATTCGCTTACAGCGGGAAGACAAAATACACATTTACCCCATTTCAAGTTTAAGGGAGGCCTATTCTGTGACAATCAATGGGGAGGTAAATCGCCCAGCCACGTTTACATTTGCAGACAACATGCGAGTACAGGATCTGATTCTTTTAGCCGATGGTTTTAAAGAGGGGGCATCCCGTTCCCGGATCGAGGTTTCGCGCCGTCTTTTGTCAACAGCAGTAACAGATACAACGGCCTATTCGATCATTCATTCGATTGATTTAGGTAGCGCGAAGGGGGAGGATTTGAATTTTGTACTTCAGCCTTTTGATATTGTTTCTGTGCGGAAATCACCTACCTACCGATCGCAAATTACTGTTTCTGTAGAGGGAGAGGTCTTGTATCCAGGGAATTATACATTAGCCGGGAACAAAGAGCGTCTTTCTGATATCATTGCACGGGCAGGAGGATTAAAACAAACAGGCTATGCGACCGGAGCAATTCTATTGCGAAAAACACATGTAAATGAGACTTCTGCTGATGAGGCTTTGTTTTCCTCTAAGATTAATACGATTTCAAATCAATCGAAACGCAGTTCGGGCAATTCATTTGCAGCCACAGATACGGCGAAAATTGCTTCGAATGTGAATGGCTTATTAGTGGACCAAAAGCCAGTAGGCATTCGACTAGCAGATGCAATGGCGCGTCCTGGATCACTTTATGATATTGTTTTAGAAGAAGGAGACGTAATCAAAGTACCTAAATTGACGCAGACAGTACAGACTTTTGGTGCCGTAAATGTCCCTCGTCAAATCGCCTACCACCGTAATTTAGGTTTTCGTCGCTTAATTTCTGAGTCGGGCTGGTTCGCTCCTAATGCCTCACGCAAATTTGCCTATATGGTTCGTCCTAATGGCGAGATTAAAACGACCAAAAGATTCCTTTTCTTTCGCTTTTACCCTAGCCTGGAACCGGGAGCAGAAGTTTACGTACCAGCTAAAAAGGATAAGAAACCTATTTCCACACCGGAATATATCGCTTTGGGAACAGGTCTAGCATCGCTAGGAGGCTTAATTATTGCATTAATTAACACGGTGAAATAATGGCAGAAAAGAAAACGATTGTGTTAGGAGATGTGATCGAATCGATGAAGCGATTCTTTAGCTACTTGCGATCACAGTTTGTGTTGATCGCCTTGTGCGCTGCGCTAGGGTTTATTTTACCTTTGATCTACCGCGCCTTTCAAAAGCCCGCATATGCCGCTTCCACTACGTTTATTTTAGAGGAAAAATCTGCTGCTGGCGGAGGCTTAGCAGGGATTGCTTCTCAAGTCGGATTAGATTTAGGAAGCCTTGGTGGGGGTGGTTCAAGTGTGTTCACAGGGGATAATATTTTAGATATCATCAAGTCTCGCGTGATCATTGAGAAAGTGCTGTTAACGCCTATCGCAGGTAATTCTGGGAAGACTTTGGCAGATTTATATATAGAATTCTCTGGGTTAAAAGAGCGTTTGCCGGCTCCAGTTTCATTTGCCTCTTTAGGTGCGCACTCGGTGTACCAAGATTCTGTACTTTACGTAATGTACGAGCAGATTGCAAAGAAAAATGTAACGGTGGATCGTTTAAACAAGAAAGGGTCTATCTTTAAAATCGTTACGATATCCCCTAATCAGGTGTTCTCTAAGAATTTTGCAGAGCGCTTATTAAAAGAGACCACCACCTATTATGTGAATGTGAAAACAAGCAGTGCTTCAGCGAATGTAAAGCGTTTGCAGGCACGTGGGGATTCATTATTACGCGTTTTAAATGCGAAGTCCTATAACGCGGCATCCTATCAAATTCTTGATCCAAACGTTGCATTTAAGTCCATGTCTGTTCCTGCAGAAGTGAGCTCTCGTGATAAATCTATCGTTTTCAGCATCTATGCAGAAGTGACGAAGAATCTAGAGATGAGCCGTATTGCACTGGTTTCTCAAACACCGGTTATTCAATTATTGGATGTACCTAAATATCCTTTGATGGATGATCGTAAATCCTTTGTATTTTTAGGATTTGCCGGATTGTTTGCTGGATTATTAATCGGATTTTTCATTTGCCTCTACCTTTATACGGATAAATAATGCGTCGGGTGTTTCTATTGCGCGCTTACGGTGACTTTGCGATAGCGGTGCAAGCACTAGCCTCCACAGATAGGATTGTTGCCTCTTCGCATTTAAAGCCACTGTATGATGCAATGATTTCTCGAGGTTGCATTTCGCCTCAATCGATTGACTTTGTTGATTTCGGGATCAGAGGTTCTCAATTCAATCTATTTACGAATAAGACGTTTTTCAGTATTGACACATTCCGTCAATTATCGAAAATCAAGCAATATGTGCGTGCTAATCCTGGGTCTACCGATTTCGTCGAACAAAGCGCTCGTCTGGGTCTCTTGAATTTTTTTACTGAGCACTCATTTAAAGCAATTTTCGAAACAGGTGAGCCGGTTTATGCGGCTTATGGTTTGCCTGCGTGGAGTTTGGAAAGAAAAGGTGATAAAATGCTAATCTTGCCGGATGCACGATTGCCTAAGCGTGTTATTCCCTCCTCGATTTTGTCGCGGATCGAAGGTCAAGTGGCACGTTTTGGTTCAGAGTATTCGAATTTCGAGCAATTGATCGACTTGATTCAGGCATCGGACTATGTGGTGGCGGCAGATTCATTGCCTATACATCTAGCATACTTGTGCCGCAAACCTCATTATATTCTGTATCCAGATGGAGGTAAACTGGATTTTTTCACACCAGATGCTTTAGCTTCTGGATCTTACAGTACGTTTAGCCAATTCAGCCATGTTTAAGCGCGCGTTCGTCCTTTTTGCTGAGCATGAGACGGAACGACTTTCGCATCTGGAGGCGATGCGATCTGTGTTGCCTTCAGTAGAGGTGGTTGAGCCAATATTTCCCTCACGTGTGCACGTTCCTTTTTTAGAGGCGATGATCGAAAAGTCTCACAAGCGTACTGGGAAAGCTTTATTAGCCACAGAAATTGGAGTGATTTTGAGTCATCGAAAGGTGTGGTCTTTAATTGCCCGCGATAAGACGGAGGAGCATTTTTTAGTGTTAGAATCCGACAGCCGAATGTTGAAGCCAGAACTTCTAAAAGCTGAAACAGCGAGAGAATATGATCTATTTTTCTGGGGGGCCTGGAATGGCTATGTGAGTGTGAAGAAATCAACTGTTCAAAATGGCGTGGGCGAACCCTTGATTAAATCGGTTTATGGAGCTTATGGTTATTCGTTGAACGCTAAGGCTGCACGTTATTTATTGAAAAAAACTGCGCTCGTAGCCTATCCGGTGGATATGTACAAGCGCTTCGTGGATCCATCTGAAATTTCTTTAGGGGCAATTGTGCCGGAGGTGATTTCTACTTGGCGAACCTCAGATTCATTGATTCGGCGGGAGAGTAGCTGGAATCTGATGACCACTGAATTAATTAGGATGATTTTCTATTGCCGAAACACGATACAATCGTACTTTTGTTAATATGAGTCAACCAGCTTCTATTGTAGCCATTACCTGGGACGGGATATCGAGTCCTATGGATCACATCCATTTTGATGCAGATCCGGCGTTTGATTGGTTGCTATACGATTACAGTGGTACAGTTGCAGAGTCTCCTATGCCTGTGGGGCACTATATCTCTATAAAATCAGAGTGCAAGGGCGATGTGATGCAGAATATCTATTCCAAACTGCAGTTAACTCCATTAACTTATATTGGCTTTTTAGATGATGATCAAATCATCTCGGTTTCCGATCTGAACAAGCTCTTTTTTATAGCCAAAATAGAGAAATTAGACGTATTCCAGCCTAGTTTGAACCACGATTCTTATTATAATTTACGCCAATTCATTCACAAGCCTGGTTATTTAGTCCAGGATACGTGGTGGGTGGAAATTATGTCCCCTTTCTATAGTGAGGCCGTTTTTCAGGCTGCTGGGCCTCATTTTAAACATTCTATATCCGGTACGGGACTCGATGTGTATTTGATCCCTACGATTCAACGCCTGATAGGCAAGACGAAAACGGCGGTAGTTCACGGAGTGCAACTAAAGCATGCGCGTTCTATTCGCACGGGTAACCGGGTATTCTCGAATGGGAAGACGAATTTAGAGGAGATTCGCTATGTGCAGGGAGTTTGTCGCCAAATGGCCACCGAAAATCCACAGCATTTCGACTCGGATTTTCATTTTCACGTATTAGATCGACGTTATGTGAACGGAGTGCCTTTAGCCTATAAAATCCAACGTATTCCCAGGATGATTCGAAACCTATATAAACTGATCGTGGACGCGAGTTACCGCTAATGGAGACCCGGAAAAATGTCTTTTATAATGTGTTATTAGCGATTACGCAGGTCTTATTCCCGCTAATCACGTTCCCGTATTTAGCGCGTACACTAGGACCAGAACATGTAGGAGTCTTGAATTTCGCGGAGAGTTTTGCCAAGTATTTTGTTTTATTAGCCGCCCTGGGAATTCCGATTTACGGGGTTAGGGAAGTAGCAAAAGCTGCTAGCGATCGTAACATTTTAACCAAGACCTTCTCAGAAATCTTTATCATCAATGCGCTGGGAACTTTACTCCTAAGTCTGGTTTTCCTAGTCTTTATAGTCGCCGTTCCACAACTGTCTACAGAGAAATCCCTCTTCTCTTGGGCGCTAGTTTATTTTATATTACAAGTCTTCCAATTAGAATGGTTCTTCAGCGGAATGAACCAATTCAAATTCATCGCGATTCGTTCCCTCGTGATTCGCCTCTGCTTTATCGCAGCGGTGTTCTTGTTCATTCGAAATACAAATGATTACGTGAATTATTTCCGGATGCAAGTGGGATTAGCTGTTATATTAGCCGTATTCAATGGAAAAAGGTTATGGGATTTGCTCGATTTTTCAAGTCTTTCTTTCGCTCGCCTTGAACTAAAGAAGCACATCAAGCCGATGGCTTTGTTGTTTTTAACCATCTTCACGATCTCCGTTTATTTCTCGCTCGACACGATCTTATTAGGCTTTCTGGCAGATAATGAAAGCGTGGGTTATTATTCCTCGGCTTTGAAGTTAAATCGATTATTCATTGGCGTTTTGAGTGCTATTTCGGTCGCGATGTTTCCTGGTTTAGTGAGTTTATACCACAAAGGAGAGAAAGAGGCATTTGTTTTACTCGTAAAACAGTGTTTCTACGTGCTCGTGAGTCTTTCGATGCCTTTGGTCTTAGGAATCGTTACCTGCGCGCCGGAGATCATTCATATATTACTTGGAACCGCCTTCGATCGCGCGATCTTGCCGCTGCAAATCACGGCGCCATTGATCTTGATCATTAGTATGTCAGGGATTTTTGGCTTCCAAATCCTCAGCGCCGTTGGCAAGGACAAATCCATTCTTATTTCCGCGCTGATCGGGATGTTTATCAGTATTATTCTGGCGTTCCTTTTAGTTCCTACGCTGAAAGAAGAAGGGGCGGCCATAACGATTCTCTTAACGGAATTAGCCGTTTGTATTGCCTTTGTCTTCTTTACGCGAAAAGAGATTTCGCTATCGAATTACACGAAAGTATTCTTTCAGCAATTGTTGGGGCTGATCCCCTACCTAGGAATCGTGTTTTTGTTCAAGCTGTTTGTTCCTACGTTATTATTGCGTTTGCTGGTGATAGGGGTGTTCTCGCTAGCTTGGTTTGTGGTTTTGCAACTGATGATCTTGCCGGATACCGTTTTCCGTTCGCAATGGAATCGCCTAGCGGAGCGTTTTAACAAAGAGGTATAAACTAGCGCGTAGCTGGAAATAGGTCTTCCCATATTCTGCGTATAAATCGATTTGATCTTGAATTTTAGCCTTGTCCATATAAGGCAAATCTAAATTCGTATACAGGCGTTTCATCGCTGCTTTCCAGGTAGCAAAATCTTTCATCACGGGAACCCCATCATACAAGGCTAGGTTAAAGTCTAGTAAGGCTTGTCTCTCTTTTATTTTTCCTCCCACCTGCTGGTTTGCGTGGCTTCTGTACTGAAATAGTTTCTCCGGGTTTGCTTTGAGGGTATTTTTTGCTGCAAAATGGAGTCCAATCCATCCATCGTGCAATAATCCTGGCATCTGTGGGATGTCTTTTTCGATTAGTGAAGGATCTCGCTTAAATGCTAATCCCGCACCCGTAACTACATTGTCCACGCGCCTCTCGAAATCGCTTAGTTCAACTTGGTCATGCGGGAAACCGATGATGTCCCATAAGGTCATATCTTTTACTTTTCCCCCCACCTCATTAATAATGTCCGCGTTGCTAAAAACGGCGTCTGCGCTGGGGTTCTCTTGAAAAAAGGCCAGCGTCTTTTCTACTTTGGAAGGTAACCAAACATCATCCTGATCCGCTAAGAAAATAAGATCCCCTGTCGTCTTTCGCAAGCATTGCTGCAAATTCGCTACCGTTCCTAGATTCTTTTCATTAAAATGGAGCTGAATTTGTGGATATTCAGCAGCATAAGAGGCTAAAATCTCTCTTGTGCCATCTGTCGATCCATCATCACAGACGATAATTTCCTGAACGGGAATACTTTGGTCTAAAATCGAATCCATTTGCGCCTTTAGATAAGCCGCACCCTGGAAGGTGATCATGGAGACGGAGAGTTTCATAGAATGCTTCGAAGGTAGGAGGGAAAATTTTGAACTTGAATGACTTCAGAGGGCTGAAATAAAAAAGGAGCGACATCGTTCGCCATTTCGTTCATATTTAGGTTAGAGCAATGACTCAAAATTGCTTCCTTTAATTGTGCAGGGGTCTTTATGCCCAGTTTCTGTTCTAAATAGGAGTAGTCAGGCTCCTTAATTTTGGACAAAATAAAAACAATATCGTAAAAATCCCGCCCTTTATTTCTAGGACGATTCAAAACGGCATAATATTTCTGAGCTAATAGGGTTTCTAATGGCGTCGTAAAAATCTGCGTAAACACGTCAAACTTGTTCAAGAAGATTAAATTAGGCTCGTATGCGTAATTTTGTGGTTCGGTATCTAACTGAAGTAAAATTTTTTCTTCCGAGTGACCTGACATGCCCAAATTGAATAACACGGACGGGAAGCGAATGTAGCAATGAAAGGCGCCTTTAAACACCGTTTTGATCTCTACCTGATATCCCTCAGCGCTTAGTTTTAGTATGATTAGATCGGCGAGTTCGTCGAATTCACTCGTACTCATTCCCTTGTTATCAAAATCTAAATCCTCTGAGAAGCGCTGATTCCCATGCACAATTCTCAAATTCGTGCCACCTAAAAAGATGAGTTTGGTAGCAAATATACTCGTATAGATTATCTCGAGAAGTTTATATTGCAAGTATTCCCGGATGATAAATCTGCCTTTTGAATGTAATGAAATCGGGTAAGTCGATTGTATGGAATTATAGCTGAGCATAGTGGTAGGTTTGCTTAAATACCTGCACTCTTTTTTCCAAAGCACGGGATTTAAATAGGCTCAAATATGACATTAATTTTCCTAAATCTATTCCTGCTAAAACATCGGCATTAAATCGAAGGGCTTCCATATCTGCCACTGTTTGGATTTCAGGATGTAGATACAGGTAATCTAAAATAGCTTTTTCTAATTCCGCTATTAATAGTGGTTGAGTGCTTGAATAGATTGTTTTGTAGCCAAAAAAGAGACTATTCTTAGCAGATCGATAGGCGAAATTACCTCGATCATTTTCAAAATGGGATGTTTTTTTTGTGGTGACTGAGGTGGTACTAAAAGTAGTCTCTGGAATCAATTCATAGTAATCAAAAGCAGACTCTAATGAGATGTAAGAGGGTTTGCATAGCAAATTCGCTACCCTAAATTGTGAGAATTCCGAACGCTCCATTTTGGTAAAACAATACCACTTATTTGATAATTTTTGCAAGTAATTTTTCGCTTGCCATTCCACCAGACGTCTGGAGTCGAAGTGTGGAAATGCTTTATAGATGTCTTGCGTGCTGAATACACGGAAGACTTCCATTTGTTCAAAGAAGGCCAGAAAGCTTATTCTGTTTCTCATAATTGTTATAATTAACAAATATAAGAAATAATATTTCGAAAAGTGTGCATTACCAATATACAAGAGTTTATATTACTGATGCACACTTTGTTTTTTGGCATTTCCCCCCTTTTTGTTCACCACCGGATTATTCCTAACTTTGTTTATGAAGTATTTGCTGTCGCTTTGTTTCGTTTTGTATTTGTTTGGGGTACCTGTATGGGCCCAAAACGCCATCCCGGTCGGATTTTCTGACATCGATGAGCAAGTCCGGAATCTGCAATTATTGGGTAAAGTGGACGCGAATCAGTCGATGCTGGCCAGACCCTTTTATTCTACGGGGAAGCAAAGTATGCAAGATTTGTACCGTTTAATCGATCCTGCAGCAAATGACTCTATAAAAAGCTATAAGAAGGGGCTATTTCAAGTTCTTTTATTGCCAGCCTCCCTGACACAAAAATTGAATACCACTCGCCCTTATGGTTGGAATGATCAAGCGATGTCTAATTCTACTGGTTACCAAATGCAGGCGAGTGCCGGCTTTTTTGCCCGATTTAGTATTTTACATGTGCAGTTTAAACCGGAGTTCGTACATACGGGCTCTTCCGATTACGATACAAATGAGGCTTGGGGTCAGGTAAATCCCTCCTTGAATAGAGTAAGTTTAGGTCAATCTTCCGTCCGGTTAGAAGCAGGTGGAATTTCGCTGGGGGTATCGAACCAGAATTTATGGTGGGGTCCTGGGCACTATTCATCGCTCTTAATGACGAATAATGCAGCTGGATTTCAGCACTATAGTTTGAACACAACTCGTCCCTTGAAAACTCCCATCGGATCCATTGAATTTCAATTGATTTTAGGACGTATGACAAGAGATTCCTTGCAGGGCTTTGAAAACAATGCCTTGAAGAAACGCGATTTATCCTTTAATCCTAAGAACCGCCAATACAACGGAATCATCCTGACGTATCAGCCTCGGTTTATGAAGAACGTCTTTTTTTCAGTCTCTCGTGCTTTTCAAAACTACGAGGTGCCACTGCCTAACGCGAAATTCATGAACACCTATTTGCCGGTCTTGAATAATCTATTCAAGAGCGATTATAATGATGATACACTCAGTAAAGACCAAATATTGAGTATTTCCACCCGCTGGTTAATGCCGAAAAATCACGCAGAAGTCTACGCGGAATTTGGCTACAATGATGCCAAACAAAACCTGCGTGATTTAATGCTCGACATGTCACATTCGGCTGCCTGGGTAGTCGGATTTAAAAAGCTTCATCCGCTAAATGCACGTACTTTTATTTCCTTGCAAGCGGAGGCTACTAAGATGTCTGAAACCCCATCCTATTTAATGCGTGGGGCGGGAAACTGGTATGAACATGGTCAAGTGTATGAGGGTTTTACGAATAACAACCAGATCATCGCTAACGGGGTAGGGCACGGAAACGATGCTCAATCCATTGCGGTCAGTTGGAACCAGGGTTGGACGAAGCTAGGATTCACTTTTCAACACGTGGCAAATCGACCTACAACCGTAACGGGAGGGAATGCAGTGGCGACTCGAAATACGAAATGGGATGATTATGCCTTTGGACTGCAAGGCGGTTATCGCTATAAAAAGCTCTTTTTTACGGCGGATGTAAAGTGGGTGAATTCCAACAATTATTTATGGGAAAAGGATCATTCGAAATCGAATGTCTACGCCTTCATTAATACGATTTTCTTATGGTAAAGTACGTTCTAGGCCTCTTATTGCTCTCTTGCTCGGTCTTCGCTCAGACGACTTTACTCGATGATATCAGTCTGCAGGATCTGCAACGAAATGCGCAATTAATGAATGGGAAAGATTCGTCGAAATACGAGAATCAATCCTTTATGATTCGTTCGACTTCCCGATTGCAAGAGTTAGAGTCCTCGGTGTCTGATCAGTTTAAGCTACAAGGAATCTCTCTTCGCTATACTAACCTAAACAACGATAAAATGCCACTCGGTTTTAACCAAGGAACGATGTATCCGGCAGTGGGTTTTCAGCGCCGTTGGAGTTTGGGGGTACATTTTACTTGGAAACTTCTAGATGTAAACTTACAGCCGGAATGGGTAAATGCAGAGAATTTACCCACCGTTCCATTCGCAGGGAATCCGCAGGATGGGAATTATTGGACGCGCGTTTTTTTTATCATTAACAATAATATCGATCATTATAGTCACTTTGGTACCGACGCGTTAAAGACATTTTTCCCGGGTCAATCGCGCGTTGCCTTGCGATTAGGTAATGTGGCCGTGGGTGTTTCAACAGAGAACAATTGGTGGGGACCAGGATTTAGAAATAGCTTGGTTTTAACGAATGAGGCAGCGGGATTTTTACATTACTTTATCCAAAATCGCAAGCCTATAAAAACGCCCATCGGATCTTTTGAGGGCAAAGGGATCATTGGAATGTTAGAGAATTCTGATTTGCTTTCTCCTGAGGATAAGAACTTTAGGCCTATTTGGGCAGGTGGAATTGAAAGTAAGAATAATTCCCAGCGTATTTTAAAGGCTTTTGTAGTGAACTGGCAGCCTAAGTGGGTACCTAATTTCTACTTAGGCTATTCGTTTGCGCAACAAAATTACTTTACAGCTGAAGATCCTAAGCCAGGGAAACCTTTTGTAGAAAACCCTAGAATGCAATTAGGCGCCTTCTTATTCCGTTTTGCCTTGCCTAAGGATCATGCGGAATTCTATGCTGAATTAGGTCAGCCTGATAAAGTGGTGGGGCCAGCCAGTTTCTTTGGGGATTCTACGAAGACGGGTTTTGTACTAGGTGGACGGAAGTTATTTCCTTTGGGCAAAAAGAAGAAATCCTATTTACAATTAGGTATCGAATTTACGCAATTGCAATTGATGGATCCAGGACTTGTCATCGATAATACGCAACCGGGTGGAGAACCGCTTCGAAATAGCTGGTACACAAGTACACAAGTTCGCCAGGGATATACCCAAAACGCGAAATTGCTCGGTGCATCTATAGGTCCCGGGTCTAATAGCCAAACGATTCATTTGAGCTTTCACCGAGGCCGCAGTTTGATTCGTCTGCACGCGGAACGTGTGGCAAAGAATAATGATTTCTATGTGTATCAATATTACGGAAGTGGTTATGAGAACCGTTATTGGGTCAATTTAATGACAGGAGTCGAGGCACAAATAGGGATTACAAAAAACCTATTACTAGGAGCCTCTTATCTGCAAACATCTGTAAATAATTACATGTGGGTTCGGATAGAAGATGAAATTGCAGATTGGTCAGATTCCTCTACTAAATCAGATTATAGGAACCTGCAATGGCAAGTTTCGCTTAAATACGAGATCAATGGACGCCGTTAAAAAGCTGTATTTGCAGGCATATTTCTTTGTTATGGCACTGTATGTGTTCTTTAACAAGGGAATTGCCTATAGTTTTTTGGCAGAGGCCATTTGGGTGGGAGGATTTGTCGTCTTGTTTTTAACTCGAAAAAATTATGCTTTTGGATGGGATAAGAGGACAAAGATTTTGGTCTTTTTTCTGGTGATTTCGGTTGCCTATATAGGATGGGGAGTACGAGCCTATCCAATTTTTGATGTAATTCGTGATTCTTTCGTTATTCAATATGCCTGGTTTGCCTTCTTCGTGTTTCTGTTCAAGGATTTGCGCGCACAATTGTGGGGCTACATCATCTTGATCTACACCTGGTTTCCATTTTTCGCCTTTCTAAACTTTTATTTCCAAAATTTCTCCGAATTCTTTGAGAATTTTATTCTCTTCGGTACCGTTCCTTTTGCGCTCTATAAATATGGAGATATGGGAGTGCACTTGTTGATTTCGACTTTGGTGTTGATACTCTACTTGAACCATCGATCGATTCGTTTTCAGGTAACGTTAGCTGTGGCGATTTTATTGAATCTCTTGATCATTACGGCCTATTCGCGCTCCGGTATGCTCTCCTATTTAATTGGGCTTGGTTTGTTTGCCTATTTTACGAAACAAGAGTTTGTAAGGAGGCAGTTAAAACAATATGTTCGCTTTCTACCCATTATACTTCTTATTGTACTCCCGTTGTATGCTTCGATTAAAGTGAAGGATAATTTTCAGGGAAGAAAAGTAGGATTAGAGCAAGTGGTGGAGAATGTGGGGTCTATTTTTGGGGTAGGTAAGGATGTAACCTTAGAAGACAATAAAATATGGAGATTGGTCTGGTGGGCTAATATTTTAGACTATAGCGTGAGTCCTGAATTTGTTTTGCAAGGGAAGGGGTTAGGGATGAGTTTAGCCGAAAGCGATATAATTACGACTGATTCTGAAGATCTAAGATCGCCTCATAATTTTAATTTAACGATGTTGGCTCGTTTTGGGTGGCCCCTGTTTCTCTTGTGGGCTTATTGGTTATTCTGCCTATTCAAGCCCATGTTTAAACGTAAACTTACGGACCAGCAACTGATGATTTCATGTGTGCTGTTTACTTTTTGGTTGAATGGTAGCTTTGATGTATTTCTAGAAGGGCCTATGGGAGCCTTTCCTTTTTGGACTTGGGTAGGGCTCTATTTTATAGTCGACTTTTTCCCAGAAAAACCGGAGGTTATAGAAGATTAGTATGCGTTCTGGTCGCCTCTGAAGAAGTTAATGACGGTCTGGAGGATGATTTGGCAATCTAACCAAAACGACCAGCGGTGAATATAACTCAAATCAAAATCCACGCGTTCCTGCATATCCTCTGTTGTTCGCGTCTCCCCCCTGCATCCGTTTACCTGAGCCCAGCCACTAATTCCTGGCAATACGATGTGGCGTAGCATGTAATTATCGACCGTATTCATCGATTCGATGTTCAATGGCGTCGGGTGCGGCCTAGGTCCTACCACCGACATATTACCCAGTATTACATTCCAAAATTGCGGAATTTCATCCAAGTTCGTCTTGCGCAAGAAGGCCCCTATACGCGTAATCCGAGGATCATCTTTGTGCGCCTGCCGGTAATTCCCGTCTTTATCTATGTCCTCACTTTCCTGGACCATCGTGCGGAATTTATAGCATATTAAGGTCTCATTATTTAATCCCCAGCGTTCTTGCCTAAAGAAAATAGGTCCCTTGGAGGTCAATTTGATCAGTAAGGCTATCAATGGGAACAAAATAAGTCCGAAGGTACAGAAGAACAAAATCGAAAAACACACATCGAAAATGCGTTTTAAAATACGGTTTTCCAAGCGGTCTAGCGGCAAACGCCCTACGTTCACTACGGGTAATTGACCAATCGTTTGAATACTGACAGCTGAAGTGGAATATTGCTTAAAATCAGGTAGAATTCGGACTTTAGTCTTATAATAATCGCAAATGTTGATGCAGCGTTGGATGGTGGAATAATCCTCCGTTGGTAACGCAATGACCACTTCGTCAATATACCGGGATTTTAGAATAAGGTCTAGCTGGCTAATTTTACCTAAGTAATCGCAACCAGGGATGTTATTAAGTTCGTCATCGATGATGCCTTCTACCTTGTAACCGTAGTAATAATACTTCTCTACTGTATCAAAAAAATTCTTCGCGGCCGCTGTCGCACCCACCAATAAAACCACGTCATCCATTCGCCCTTGGTAGAATGCGGCGTGGCGATTTTTTCGTAAAATATATTTAGTGGTGACGGCAAAAATGAAGTTACCTCCAATAAAATAGATGAAAAAGAGCAGGTCATAAGCGCCAGTAGGCTTCAAAAAGAAGAGACTCGAGCTGAGTAATATGGTAAATAATACCAGGTGGTAAACGATGAAAATAATCTCCTCTGCATATTTATTCGATCTTCTGTCTGCGTACAACTTTGAAAAAGAAGAGACAAAATACCAGATGACAAGAGAAAGCAATCCAAAAGCGGGATTCCACTGCTCTAGATGTCCTGTGCCCCCAACAGCCAACGTATAGGCCGCGATGACTACGAGGGCATCGTTCACATAGCGAATCAGCACAAAACGATTGGACTTTTTGTTCATAAAAATCTTTAATGCTCAAATTTACAACATTGCGCTTAATCCTCCCTAAATTTGTTCATGCTAAAACGGATCTTTTTTTTCTTTTTATCGGCACAAATCTATGCCCAGACAATTCCTGTGGGCTTTCCAGATTATTCAGAAGAGCGCCTTCGCAATCAACAATTGATTTCAGGTGCTCGTAATTCGTTTACTATTAGGCCTGTAGCAGACACCACTCAGCCCCGCATACTGCCTATGACTATCTTGACTTCCTATAATTCTCTAGTTCCCATGGGCTGGAATGATGGAGCCATGATTCCAGCGAGAGGCTTGCAAACCTATTTTACTGCGGGCTTTTTCACCAAATACAAGGGTTTGAGTTTACAAGTAAAGCCGGAGTTAGTCGTGGCAGAGAATAAAGATTTTGAGACTTTTTCTTTGCAGGGGGCTTTGCGCGCGCCTATGATAGTCTTATGGAATAGTACGGATATTCCGGAACGTTTTGGAACCTCCACTTATACCCGTTTACGTTTAGGCCAAACAGCCCTTCGGCTTTCCTCTCCCTCTGTTTCTGTCGGAATTTCAACAGAGAATCTCTGGTGGGGTCCTGGTTTTAGAAATTCGTTATTGATGTCAAATAATGCCCCAGGATTCTTACACGGCACATTTAATAGTGTTAAACCGCTTAAAACATTTTTAGGGTCGTTTGAATTTCAATGGGTAGGAGGTCGATTAGAGGGCTCAGGTGTTCAGCCTGATCCGAATGAATACATGGTGGATGGAATTAATTATTTAGAGCCAAAACCCGTGCCAGGGACTCGCTATTTTACTGCCATTACAGTGAATTACCAGCCGCGCTGGATACCCGGATTATTCCTAGGGGTTTCCCGTTCTTTTCATCTTTATACTTCGGATCTAGGGAGTGGTTTTTCAGACATTTTCCCTTTTTTCTTGCCTTTAGAGAAGAAAAGAGTCCCTCTAGAGGATGGAAAACGTAGAGATCAATTGGCATCTGTTTCAGCTCGATGGGTCTTTCCTGCTTCGCAATTGGAGATTTATGGGGAAGTAGGTTGGAATGATTATAAGAATAGTTTAATTGATTGGTATTTATCTTTAGAGCATTCAAGGGCCTATTTATATGGAATTCGCAAAGTATTTTTGCAATCCCCTGGTAAATATGTTCGCTTAGCTTTAGAAAACACAGCCATGGAAATGACAGCAGATAGAATAGTTCGAAATAATGGTCCTTGGTATCGCCACGATTTTGTCCGTCATGGGTATACCAATGAGGGCCAAGTGCTAGGCGCAGGAATAGGACCAGGGTCTAATCTTCAAACTTTCGATGTCGCCTTTGTACGTCCTGCTACTATCGCTGGATTTACAATTGAGCGATATGCGCACAACATGGATTATTATTATGACGCGTTTAAAACATGGGAATCGAAGTGGGTTGACATACATTTTGGAGGATATTACCAACGCCGAATGAAACAAGTCGTACTCTCCGCTAAATTGAATTTCGCCCTGATTAGAAATTACCAATGGGTAATGGAAAACGTCAAATTAAATACGCAACTTCAATTATCAGCAACTCGATATTTTTAGCCTTCAGGACATAGTTTCGCTTATTATAAGGTATATTTGATTTTAAATCAAAGAGCCTATATGAAAAATTTCGCTATTGTCTTAATAATCAGTTTATTAAGTTCATTTACGCCTTCTGGTACAAAGACGATATTAGTTAAAACGGACCCTTCAGGCGCAGAAGTTATATTAAACGGATATTTTGTAGGGAAATCCCCTATCGAAATAAAAATTGACGAAAAGCAATATAATTTTCTTTCGATTTCAAAATCTAACTACAAGCGGCAGAGAGTTGAATTAAAAGGAATTGATAAAGAAATCGAGGTAAAACTAGAGAAAGAACTTTAAATCGTTTTAAGGGCTTGTTCTAAGTCTGCCCACAAATCATCCAAATGTTCTAATCCGATCGAGAAACGCAACAGATTTCCTGGTGTTGTGCTTTGTGGACCTTCAATAGATTTACGGTGTTCCACCAACGATTCAACGCCGCCAAGGCTGGTGGCTTGTTGGAATATTTGCAGTTTACCCGCCATCTCCCTAGTTTCCGTTTCTCCTGTTTTCACCTGCAAAGCAATCATGCCGCTGAAGCCCTGAGGCATTTGTGCTTTGGCCAAGACGTGTTGAGAATGTGATTCCAAACCTGGGTAATGTACTTTTTCTACTTTAGGGTGTTTTTCTAGGCGCTTCGCTAATTCCAACGCGTTTGCACTATGCTCGCGCATTCTAAGTGGTAAGGTCTTTAAACCCCTCGCTAACAAATAGCAGTCTAAGGGATTTGGAGTTGCTCCCATCAAAATTTGAACACGTTCAATTCTTTTTGCCCAATCGTCATCATCCTTTAAAAGTACGGCTCCACCCATAATATCGGAGTGCCCGCCAATGTACTTCGTAGTCGCGTGCATGACGATGTCCGCGCCGAGGGCGATAGGGTTTTGGAGAACAGGAGTTCCTAGGGTATTATCTACGCCTAATTTTAGGCCATGTTTTTTTGCGATGGTGGCGAGTCCTTTGATGTCTGTGATCGAAAGCATCGGATTTGCAGGAGTTTCTGCCCAGATCAGTTTGGTGTTTTTTTGTACTGCCTTTTCGACCTGTGCTAAATCTGTCATGTCTACCTGAGTCACTTCGAGACCCCAAGGTCCCAAAATTTCCTCCGCCAGTTTATAAGAGGCATAATAGCCAACTTCAGGCATTAAGATGTGGTCTCCGGACTGAAGGCATTGGAAGACTGCGTTTACGGCGGCGAGGCCTGAGCCGAAGGCGAAGCCTCGCGACGCCCCTTCTAAGGCCGCCAGGCCCTTTTCGAGTGCGATGCGGTTCGGATTCGAGTTGCGAGAATACATGTGGCCTTTCGGATAAGTTCCATCCAAAGCCCGTTCAAAAGTCGTGGTCAAAAACACTGGTGCAGCAATCGCCCCCGCCGTTTCATCCTTTAAATGACTCCCATGTACCGCAATCGTCTCCTTTTTCATCCTACTTGTTTTCTCTCAACTTAAAGTTTTTACCTAAATAAAGTCGACGAACTTGTTCGTCGTCCGCTAATTCTTTTGGCGTACCCGCCTTCAAAATCTTCCCTTCAAAAAGTAAATAAGCCCTGTCCGTAATTGACAAAGTCTCATCCACATTGTGATCCGTAATCAAGATTCCGATATTTCTATATTTCAATTTTGACACAATCGTCTGAATTTCCTCCACTGCGATGGGATCGACCCCCGCGAATGGCTCATCTAACAAGATGAATTTTGGATCTACCGCTAGCGCTCTCGCGATCTCTGTTCTTCTCCGTTCGCCCCCTGAAAGCACTTGGCCTAAACTTTTCCGTACATGGGTTAAAGAGAATTCTTCCAAAAGGCTTTCCACTTTTTCTTTCTGCGCGGCTTTGGACAAATCCGTCATTTCTAACACCGCCTGGATGTTTTCCTCCACGCTTAATGTTCTGAAAACCGATGCCTCTTGTGCTAAATATCCGATGCCTAATCTCGCCCTTTTGTACATAGGCAAGTCTGTTACGTCCAAATCTCCTAAATACACTTTCCCCTCATTCGGCTTAACTAATCCTGTTGCAATATAGAAGGAAGTGGTTTTCCCGGCGCCATTTGGCCCTAATAATCCCACAATCTCACCTTGCGCCACCTGATACGAAATGTGATCATTCACTATTCGCTGTCCGTATTTCTTGACTAAATTCTCGGTCCGTAAAATCATGTCCTAAAAATACGAATTATTTCGATGTATTTGCGTTTTGCTTTCTCTGTCGTACGCTGGATTAAACCCACTAGTGTCTCCGATTGTTCAGAATGGCAGGGTTGTGAAATAAATCATTCGGTACTGTAAGGCGTTTTCAGGTATTGACAAATAGTGTCAATACCTGAAAACGCCTTACAGTACCTTGAAGGTATTTGAACAACAATGCGTTTCAGGTGCTTAGAGACATATTGTGAATGATAAAGTCTATAGTAATTAACACTTTCTCTCTACTCTCTTATCTCCCTTCGGACTAAGCTGCGAAGCAGCGACTAAGTCACGCAGTGACGACTAGTGGTCACTAGCGATTAGTGACTGCATGAAGTGCTTCCCCCCTAACCGTATACCTCGTAGGTGAAGAAAACCAGCGCAAAGCTTGAGTACCTGAAATGGTATAAGAAACCACATGGCCGGCGATTAGGCGCATGGAAAGTTTTTTAGATGTCGAGTAAATGAGATTTTCGGAGGAAATCACAAATTCTACTACAGCAGGTCTGCCAGAGGAGTCTAGTGCAATTTGAAACGATCGAACGGAAAGGTCTTCTCCTTTTTTCAACACGTAATGTATGGTGCCATGGGTGGAGCGATCCTCGTAGCTGAGGGCATAGGCCGGTTTGTTGAGATCTGCTTCCTGGAAGAGTGCCCATTCTTTAGTTAAATCAATCTGAACGGAATCAATTATTTCGGTGGTTCCATCAAGGATGACGGTCTTTTTTACCGAAAGGGGGGAAGATGAAAGGCGGTTCAGCTCTTTTTTCCAATCATAGAAATGGGTGGCCGGCTCCGGGGAGGGGGTGCACGCAATGAGTGTTAAAAGAAGGAAAATGCTGAGGCGAATCATCCCCCCAAAGGTAAGAAAATTTTAGGCCTAGAATACATCCTCAATAGGAATCTTCAGGACTTGGATGAGTAGGTAAATTTTGGTGGCGTTCGGATAATGTTTGCCAGATTCCCAGTAATTGTAGGCGCTTTGAGAAACTCCTACGGCAGTGGCGACTTGGGATTGTGTCATCCGTAAGGTCAAGCGGGACTAACTCTACCTTAGGAAAAGCTGCCTATACTCATTGATATGGGCGTTTTCTCCTGTTAGGATATTTAAGTGTATCCGAAATTGTAGCCAGTGTGTATTTAAAGGTGT
>CAILUB010000008.1 GCA_903837305.1 uncultured Cytophagaceae bacterium | reverse complement strand
GCTCGCGATGAATTTCCAGACAAAGATTTGACCGTTCGCGGGGCTGTCTCGATTGGACGCCGCTTGATGGATCCTTTAGCAGAACTTGTGAAGATTGACCCTAAATCCATCGGTGTAGGACAATACCAGCACGATGTAGACCAAAAGAAATTACAAGCCTCCCTAGACGACACCGTTATCTCGTGTGTGAACTCGGTAGGTGTCGAATTAAATACGGCCTCTAAACAGATTCTATCTTACGTTTCTGGCCTAGGACCTCAATTAGCCCAAAACATCATCGATTACCGCACTAAGAACGGGCCATTCTTAAAACGTTCAGACTTGAAAAAGGTCACGCGTTTAGGAGAAAAGGCTTTCGAACAAGCCGCCGCTTTCTTGCGCATTCGCAACGCGAAAAACCCATTAGACGCTAGTGCTGTGCACCCAGAACGTTACGAAATCGTGGAGAAAATGGCGAAAGATTTGAACTGCAAAGTGTCTGATCTATTAGCGAACGAATCCTTACGCAAACAAATTCGCTTAAGTCAATACGTGAATACAGAAGTAGGTATGCCTACATTGACGGATATCATGGAGGAATTAGCAAAGCCAGGACGTGATCCACGGGAGCAATTCGAAGCTTTCGAATTCACGGAGGGAGTAAATTCGATCAAAGATCTTCGCATAGGAATGATTCTTCCGGGAATTGTGACGAACATTACGAATTTTGGCGCCTTTGTCGATATCGGCGTTCACCAAGATGGACTAGTGCACGTCAGCCAACTAGCGGACAAGTTCGTGAAAGACCCTAATGAAGTGGTGAAAGTGGCACAAAAAGTGCAAGTCCGAGTGACGGAGGTGGATGAGGTAAGGAAGAGGATTGCGTTGAGTATGAAAAAGTAGAGTAGAGATAATAGAGTAGAGAGTATAGATATAGATTTTTTATCTCCTCTCTATACTCTCCTATCTCTACTCTATTTCTCTAATCTTTCTTTTTGCAGCAATTCGGCAACTTCGCATAATCTTTAGCGATCGCCTTTACGTCATCTGCATCATATCCTGATTCTGAGATCACTTTTTTGATTCCTGCTGCGTCGATTTTTGCTGCATCGAATTCGACAGTAATCACCTTGTCATCTAAATTCAAATCTGACTTAGCCACGCCTTTCGTCAGGGCTAAATTCTTTTCGATACGCTCTTTGCACATTTCGCAAATGGCTGAAGTCTTAATCTTTACTGTCTCCTTAGGACCAGCCAGTGCCAACAATGGCAACATCAATAGAAATAAGATTTTTTTCATCGGTTTATTTTTTAACTAATTTTAAATCCATCGTGCAAGCAGGACATTTACCCTTTTTAGAATAGGTCTTTTTGCCTTCGCACTTCATTGGACACGCATATTCTTCTTTTTTACTCTCTTTGGTAGCCTTTTGAGTTGCCTGAAAGGTGGACGCAAAGGCCCCAAACATTCCCATTACTAGGGTCGAAACTAAGATGTACTTTTTCATATTAATTGATTTTATAACGTATTCCTGTGTAAACCATGGTGCCTACAATCGGCCCCCAAACCATGGAGGCATCAAATCCTGGAGCAAATGGATCTTTGGCTACATAAATGGGATTCTTTTGGGTAAAATTAAAAAGATTTTCCACTCCTAGATACAATTCCCATTTTTTAAATTGACGGGTTACTTGCGCATAAACAGTAGAGAAAGGCGGTGCCGTTACTTCTTGAATTGCTCCCGTATGCAAATGGGATAACTTATGATCAGGTATCCTTCGAGAACCATTCCACTGCCAGGTTAAATCATATTTCCATATCTCATAAGGAGTCGAATAAGCTAAATTAACCAACACACGATCTTTGTTTAAGTAAGGCTTAGAAAGACGAATTAAACCACCTTCATGCAAATAATCTGCTTGAACATCCTGGTAACGATAGGCAGCCTTGATTTCAAACCGTTTGAATGGACTGTAATTAAACTCCCCCTGAATACTGGTAGAATAGGATACTCCAGGCATTGAATACATCCTTAGCCTGCTACCTGCCTCCATATCCACCATCCACTGCTGGGTAAAATCGGTTTGAAAAGCATCTAGCACTAGATTAGCCTTGCGAGATCCAATGTTCATATTCTTCGTCAGCGTGATTCCATAATTCCAGGATACCTCCAGCGGATTTAAATCCCCGACTAACGTTAAGGCTCGATTATTAATTAGGAAACCCATATTTTCTGCCAAAGGATTCACTCGTCTCCATCCCTTACCAGCGGACAAACGAACAATCCAATCAGGTGCTGCATCCCATTTTACATGCAAACGTGGTACCCATTGGGTGCCTAATTGGTTGTGAAAGTCGACTCTTTGGCCTAAAACCATTGTCAACTTATTCGGAATTGTCCACGTATATTCTCCATAAATTCCTGGCACCATTTCAGTTCTAGCATACGCCGAATCCAAATAAGACTCCTGGTAAGAATCCATCAAAAAACTGGCACCTGCCTTCCACGTATGGTTGGTGTTATCAATGATAGATTGAAAGATCAAATTTCCATAAATACTTTGCTCCCGACCTTGGTATTTTTTGACTGAAAAATAAGAATCGTTCACGTGATTAGCCGTACTTAAAATGAGCGCTAAACCTTGATAAGGCTTTTGAGGAAACAAGCGAGCAATTTTAGCGAAGGTTTCCAAACGCTCCGTCTTGCTTCCAAAACCATAGATTTTATAGCGATCAGAATTCGATTCTATGCCGTTTTGACCTCCTAAACGATCCTCCATTAGGTAATTAGCCCCCCATTGAATCATCCAGCGATCCGTCGCGTATTTCCAGCGATTTAGGACGTTGATTAAATTAAATAAAGGTAAATCTAAAAATCCATCCCCATTTCCATCCAAGCGAGCCGCCTGCTGAGAATAATGGGTAAGTACACCTGTTGATAAACGGGAATTTAAGCGGTGAGCCCCTTGTTGATTGATTTCAAAACGACCCTGAGAGTTCGTATAGGTATTTAAATAATAGACTTCAGAGGTATCTGGCTTTGCGAGTTCCACATTGATGGCTCCAGTCATCGATTCATAACCATTAACGACCGAGATGGTTCCTTTGGCTAAATCAATCGATTTAATCCAAGTACCTGGTAAATAATTCAAGCCGTAGGTAGATTTCAAGCCCCTAATCGACGGGATATTTTCCACGTTTGTTTGAACATAATTTCCGGCTAATCCCAATAATTGAATCTGCTTTGAACCCGTCACTGCATCTGCATAACTTACAGAAACAGAGGCATTGGTTTCAAAACTCTCCGAAAGATTGCAGCACGCCGCCTTCCCTAAGGTTTTGATGGTCATTATCTCGGTTGCGAGAACCGCATTGTCATCTTTTTGGCCTGGATTAGCAATGACACGAAATTCTTTCAATTCCGTATCGCGTTCGATACTGTCTTTTCGCACAGTTTTTTGAGCTTGCAAAAGACTTGAAAAACTAAGTAAAATCAATAATTTATACATGGTCATTTGATTTAGATGTTAGAAATAGATTTTACCCTATTTCATCAAATCAAATACGTTTGCAATTGAGCTAAGCGAACCTGCCTAGCGAGAGGTGGTGCATTAGATGGGTGAGAAAGAGAACCCTTTTCTTGGTAAATTACATAGGGTGCTTCAAACTTTGGAATTATTGGGGTAGTTGAAAATGCAAAAATGATATTATTATTCCCCTTCGTCAGATCAAAATTAAACTTCACTTGGTATTTATCCAGCAAACAACATTTCGCTCTTGATAAATGCGCTTGCAGTGGATTTTCACAACAAGATGCCGCTTTCGAAAAAGTCGACTTTTTAGCGCCTGTAAATACACACGTTTCCTCTGTCCAAGAAATTCCTAAGCTACCGACTAAAATCCAGGCGGCGAGGAAGAGTGATGTAAAGCTTTGGACAAAGAATTTCATACCACGAAATTAAGTACAATTCACTAATTTGCTTTATGTTTCAGCGATTTATCTTCTTTTTACTTTTTAGTGCAAGTCTGCCATTACAAGCACAAACGTATCGCTATCTGGTTTTGTTCAAAGATAAAGCCTCTACAACGTTTTCAGTAAACAATCCTTCAGCTTTTTTAAGTTCCAAAAGCCTGGAAAGACGTAGAAAAAACCGCGTTCCCGTCATTGAACAAGATCTACCCGTTAGCACTACTTACCTCAACCAAGTAAAAGCCACAGGTGCAAACATTTTATTTCCTCTAAAATGGATCAATGGTGCACTGATCACCCAAAAACCCAGTGACCTTAAAAAAACACTTGCCCTAAGCAGCGTAAAAGGACTTTATTGGAATTTTCCCGCCGATTCCAGCCAAGCCAATCAAATTCAATCCGGCACACTAGCTACAAATGCTAACCCCAATTATGGCAATTCCAATAACCAAATAACCCAGCTAGGTATCGATCTAATGCACGAAAAAGGTATCGATGGCGAGGGGACCATAATCACTTTATTAGATGATGGCTTTAAAAATGCGAATACTGTTTCCTACTTACAAAACCTGTTTGCGGATAAAAGAGTACTAGCGACCTTAAAGACAGACCCAAACGTTTCTTCCATTTATTCTACTGGAGGACACGGGACAAACGTATTATCAACTATTGCGGCAAATGCACCAGGTCAACTCATCGGAACGGCCTTCAATGCATCTTTCGCTTTAGCCCAAACAGAAGAAAATAGGCACGAATTAATCGTGGAAGAAGCTAATTGGCTAAGAGGAGCTGAATGGGCAGATAGCTTGGGGACAGATATTATATCATCTTCTTTGGGCTATTCCACCTTTGACAACCCCTTGCATAATCATAGCTATGGAGACATGAATGGAAAATCTACACTTGTCTCCAAAGCCGCCAGCTGGGCCGCCAGTAAAGGGATCCTATGTACCATTAGCGCAGGAAACGAAGGGGCTAATGCCTGGAAATATATCACAGCGCCAGCAGATGCGGATTCGATTTTAACGGTAGGTTCAGTCAATGCCCTAGGAAGTTTATCTTCGTTCAGCTCCATTGGTCCTAGTTATGATGGCCGAACGAAGCCCGATATGGTAGCCATGGGATCTTCCACCGTGGTAGGACTTATCGATGGAAGAATTGGTCTCTCTAATGGAACCTCCTTCTCAGCTCCCTTAATTGCTGGACTAGCCGCAGGCCTAATGCAAGCTTTTCCTACACACACCACTCAACAAATCAGAAATGGCATCCTAAAATCAGGATCTCAATTTTCACGAGCTGACATGTTGCTGGGATTTGGCATTCCCAATTTTGACAAAGCAAGTAAATCTATGGATCTCATTTTAAGCAACTCAGAAGAGCTTAATTTTAAGATCTACCCTAACCCCGTATCACCAGGTATGGCTTTACATATTTCTATCCCATTTCATTCTGCGCAGGTAGAGATTTTTAATAACGCAGGACTAGTCGTCCAAACCTTTCAGCTAAATCAACGAGAATCAACAATTTACCTTGGACCTTTCGTTTCTGGGAAATATTATTTTAGATTTACCGCTGAATCAACCTTAACTATCAAACCTATCTTAATTCTATGAAAACACGCTTTCTATCACTTGATATCCTCCGAGGAATCACACTTGCGGGCATGATTCTTGTGAACAATAATGGAAATGGGGATTTCACATATTGGCCCTTATCACATGCAAAATGGAATGGATTTACACCTACTGACCTCGTTTTCCCTAGTTTTCTCTTTATGGTGGGCGTTGCGATGCGCTTTTCATTCAAGGCTTTTAATTATGAATTAACACCATCCGTTCGGAACAAAATTTTAAAGCGGACTATCTATTTATTTTTAATCAATTACTTCGTTTTTTACTTTCCCTTTACTGATTTCTCTTTGGGAAATTTACGTATTCTAAACGTTTTACCCCGAATAGCACTTTCCTATTGCGCAGTTTCTTTCATAACGCTTCAGGTTCCTTCCAAATGGCTCACCTGGATCAATGCGGGTATTTTATTGTCATTCTGGGGGATTTTATATGCTTTTGGCGATACAGGATTATGGATGGATATTAGTCATAATGCGGTACGAAAATTAGATCTATTCTTATTTGGCGAGTCTCATTTGTATCATGGAAATCTAGTAAATGGCATTCGAATCGCTTTCGATCCAGAAGGATTTTTGAGTACACTTCCGGCTATTTCCACCTGCCTATTTGGCTACCAAGTAAGTTTATATTTAGAGAATCAGGCCAAAGAGGGTAAATCAGCCTTAACTGGTTTACTTGGATGGGGTGCAGCATTAATTGTAGTAGCCTTGATCTGGGATCAGGCATTTCCCATTAACAAAAAGCTGTGGACCAGCTCTTTTGTTCTTCTATGTGCCGGCATTGACTTTATCTTAATCGGACTTTTAAACTGGTGGATTGAGACCAAAGAACGTCACTTCGGAAATACTTTCTTTCTCGTTTTGGGTACGAATTCCATACTAGCCTATGGTATTTCAGAAATCATCGCGATCCAATTAGGTAAATACCAAATCCAGGGTCAATCTGGCAGTGATTGGCTGTATTGGCATATTTTTGAACCCATCTTTGGCAAATACAATGGGTCATTAGCCTATGCGATTTCTTTCGTCTTGGTGTGCTGGGGAGTTTGTTGGGTGTTTTGGCGCAAGAAATGGTTTCTCAAGGTTTAATAAAAAAGAAGTTCTAAAATTGGGCTTTGCCATAATTTTGTGAACTTCTTTTTTATTAAACCTTTCGAGTCTTATTAGAGAGCGAGCAATTTTTGACAGAGGGTAGTTTAGTTGAGGGATTTTAGAAATTATGGCGTAGACCAATTTGAAAATC
>CAILUB010000007.1 GCA_903837305.1 uncultured Cytophagaceae bacterium | reverse complement strand
AGGCGAAAAATTTTTCCAAAGGTACAAAATATTGATAAAAATTATCAAAAAGCTGATTGATGAACGAAATAAAAATGGGAACAATTTTTTTTGCGTAAATTCGAACTTTGATGCCTTTCCTATGTTGAAGCACCTTCACATCCAAAACTACTCGTTGATCGAACAGCTCGACCTGCATTTGACAGGTGGTTTGACTGTGATTACAGGAGAAACGGGTGCCGGAAAATCCATCTTATTAGGAGCCATCTCCTTATTATTAGGCCAAAGAGCAGACAGCAAAAGCCTTTTCGATGCCTCTAAAAAATGTATCATCGAAGGTCAATTCTCACTTGTGAATTTCCCGCATTTACAAACCGTATTTGAGGAAGAAAAAATCGATTTTGAAGAGCCCTGCCTTATTCGCAGAGAAATCAATCCACAAGGAAAATCACGCAGCTTTGTGAATGACACACCTGTTACGCTTGAAACACTAAAGCGAATCGGCAATGAATTAGTCGACATTCACTCACAGCAAGATACCTGGTGGATGTCTCACCCTGATTTTACGCTGGATATGGTGGACGCTTATGCGCAGAATGAGGGATTGAGAAAATCGTACATTTCAGCCTATTCCACCTGGTCGTCCAGCGTTTCCGCTTTGCGCACTCTAGAACAAGAGTCCACTAAGGGAACCCAAGAATTAGATTTCATCCAATTCCAATTTGATGAATTGAGTAAGGCACAGCTAAAAGAGGGCGAATACGAAGTCTTGGACACGGCCGTACAAAAACTGCAAAACGCCGAACAAATCCAGGAAAAGCTGGCCGTTTTAGCTCAGGCCCTTAGCGTCTCAGAAGTTTCAGCGCTACATCAGAGTAGAATTGCTTTACAACAAGCTACCGCATTGAGCAAATGGGGTTCCACTTTTGCGAACTGGAAAACACGCATCGAATCCATTTGGATCGAATTAAAAGATTTAGGTGCTGAAGTTGAAGGCGAGGCGGAAGATTTTGTTTACGATCCCATAGAATTAGAACAAAAACAGAAACGGTTAGACTTGCTCAATCGTTTATTGCAAAAATACCAAGCGTCCACGGTTTCGGAATTATTGACATTGGTTGAATCGCTTGATGTTCGCCTTTCTCAATTTTCTTCGATGGATACGTTATTAGCCGAAGCCCTAGAGCAAGTGGATGCTGATTTCAAGCTGGCGGGTTTAGCGGCGGAAGCTTTATCTTCTTCTCGCTCTGCGGTTTTAGACGCGATATCCACCTCGCTCGTCGTTTCTTTACAATCCTTAGGTATACCAAATGCGAATTTAGCTTGGGAGATGACGGCCAAAGAATTAGCTGCGAACGGCTCTGACAAAATTCAATTGCTTTTCTCTGCGAACAAAGGTTTAGCCCCTAAACCATTCAAGCAAATTGCTTCAGGAGGCGAAATGAGTCGCTTAATGCTTTCGATTAAGCATTTGCTGGCGAAGAAAAGAACCTTGCCTACGTTGATTTTGGACGAAATCGATACCGGTGTTTCCGGAGAAATCGCCATCAAAATGGGTCAAATGCTCAGTCAAATGAGTCAAGGGCACCAAATCATTGCCATCACCCATCTCCACCAAATCGCAGCAGCGGGATCCAAGCACTGGTTTGTCTACAAAGATCACGCCGGATCGAAAACTGTTTCGAACCTTCGTGAGTTAAAAGAAGAAGAACGTGTAGAGGAAATAGCTAAAATGATCGGTGGTCAACAAGGTTACAAAGATCTATTAACTAATGTTAGAAATTTAATCCAATCAAACGCATGAAAAAATGGATCGCTCTTAGCCTAATTTTAGTAGGCTGTTCTCAAGCAGAAGAAAAATTAAGTGAAGAATTACAAGCCAAAGTGCTCGGATTGCATGATATTTTAATGCCCAAAACAGAACAAATCGTTTCTCTTAAATCTCGACTAGACAGCTTGTCTACTGGTGCAGATTCAACACACATCCGCAAACTGATTAGCTCTTTAGACAAAGCAGACAAATCGATGATGGATTGGATGCACCAATTCTCCATCGATAGTTTAGAAAAAATGGATGTGAGCACCAAGGTGATTTACCTCAAGAACCAATACACCCAATTAACTGATCTTCAAAATCTGACAGATTCTACCCTCAATGCAGCACAAAAATACCGTCCTTAGTTTACTGCTTTCTGTTCTTCTTTTCTCCTGTTCACAAGAGAAGAAATTACCTTTTATGGGCCCTAAACAGGTGAATGCGAAAGGCGATACGGTATATCACCAAATACCTGACTTTCAATTCCTAAATCAAGATTCAGTCCTGGTAACCGAAAAAGACGTGGCAGGCAAAGTGTATGTAGCTGATTTCTTTTTCACCACCTGCCCTACTATTTGCCCTAAAATGAAAACCCAAATGCTTCGCATTTATGAGCGTTATAAAGAGCGCGACGATGTACGAATCATTTCACACAGCATTGACCCAGATTTCGACAACACCTCCGTCCTGCAGGATTATGCTGCACGATTACAAGTGAAAGCCCCTAAATGGAACTTTTTAACAGGGGACAAGGCTGCCATTTATACCTTAGGCCAAAAAAGCTATATGGTTTCTGCTCAAGAAGACCCGAACGAGGCTGGTGGATTCGTTCACAGCGGCGCCTTCATTTTAGTAGACAAAAACCGACATGTTCGAGGCATCTATGATGGCACCGTGGAAACAGAGGTTAATCATTTGTTGGAGGATATGGAGGTGCTTTTAAAAGAGCAGTAAAATCCCTTTTGGATTTTACTGCTCTTTTAAAATAGATTAGAGAGTATAGAGTAGAGAGTATTTTTTATCTCTGCTCTATACTCTCCTCTCTCTAATCTTAAAAAAATATGAAATACATACTTCTACTATTTGTACCCGTTTTGTTCTCTTGCCAAAGCAAAGAGGAAATCACCCAACAGCAATACTCTGTTGAAGGAATGGCTCTATATCAAACACATTGTGAGAATTGCCACCAGGCAGATGGATCAGGATTGCGTGATTTGTATCCCTCCATTCAGAAAACAAAATTAAGTCCTGAGGTTTTGGCCTGCTTACTTAAAAATGGAAAGAAGGGAAATGGATTTATGCCTGCTAATGCTAAACTTCAGGCATTAGACATTGCAGAATTGATTACGTACATGCGTGAAAAATGGGATGGCAAAAATCAGATTTATCCTGTAGACAGTGTGAGACTAGCGCTAAAAGACTGTCGCTAATTCGTAGGCATTCCTTCTACTGCCACCACGGAATTGCGTACGTGTCTCAAAGAATAAGTGGAAAAATCTTGGGCGGCATCAAGACCTACCCCATTGACTAATTCAGATCGGGTTCTTAATTGAACCGGTTTATCAGTAAATATACGTTTTTCAGAAACCAACCAATTGAACTCATCGGTCTTCAGGGTTTCTTCCTTTTCAATGTTGTGAATAACTACGTGACCAATAAGTTTATAGGTATTTTTTACACGATAATAATGGGCTGAGTCACCTCGAACTTCGGAGGTAATCTTTCCCTTTTTATCATAAAACCAAAGCTTAACTTCTTTAGGATAAACCCGATCTTCAGTAGCTAAAGTCCATTGTACATCCGTCACCATTCTAATTACTTTTCTAGCAGAATCAGAATAAACCATATCAATGCCAAATAACTCAGATCTCGGCCCCAAATAAAAAGCTTTAGAATCATCGTTCTTCTCGCGACAGGAAAAAAATGCGCAGGTAATCAAGAGCAAAAAGAGTAGGCTCGAATTGCGCATGAGAGCGAATTAGTTTATTTTCTGCTTTTGGAACCAAAGATCACTAAAGGTTAAACCCAAAGTTATCCTGTGATATTGCTCCTCCAGCCCATTTTCAGTGATCAAACCACGACGACCCACTTGATAAGCGATATTAAGAAGGGATAGATTACGAAGCGGCAAGGCAACTCCTAAACTAAAGTTCTTATCAATGGCATAATTCCCGTTACCTAAGAAATCATAAGGGGTTTTCTCAATGGAACCTCCCACTCTATATGTAACCCGTTTGAAATAGTTCGAAATAGACTCGATATCAGGAGTATATTCCCCGCCTACAGAAACTTTGTGAGAAGTAGGCAAAGAAGTAGAGCGACCTAAATTATTGGAAACTTTACTCCAATCTGTGTACGAATAATCTAGCCCGAACATATAATTTGCTATTTTTTCTACACTAACACCAAAACGCTTAGTTACCGGAATTTGCTGTACAATAACAGTCGATTTATCTAAAGTATCCGCATTAATAATATTTAAACCAGAAAGATCAAACGTTGCAAACCGCTTCAATTGATCTGCATTAACCGTAGAACTCAAATCAAGAGTAGCCCCTAAATTCAAGAAGATATCATTCTTTAACCTGTGTCTATAAGCAAAACCAGCCTTAAATTGAAAATCAGAATAAGAAGTCAAATCTTCTAATTGCACTTTATAGTATTGCCCATCAGACAAATTCTGTGTGGCTACATTTCGATTTACCTGACCAAACAAGTAATCCATTTGTAAGCCTACATAAAACTCCTTGCCTAATCGAACACCATTTGAAATCGACACTTTACTGACCCCTCCACTTCCTTTATAAGAATATATCAAACTATCAACACCTAATAAATTAAGTCGGCGAAACGATTTCGTCTCATATTCCACCGCCGAATGAGGACGAATAGCTATGGACATCGTCCAGCGTGACGTAACAGGTAAAGTCAAATTCAATGACTGATAATTACCGCCAAAAATCTTTTGTTGTTGACGATAATCTTGCAATGTTTTGTATTCCGTATTTACCCCTACCTCTAAATTCGTATACCGGTTTCTGGCTAACAACGCAGGATTAACCGTATTAGCATATATACCATTCGAGTTCGAAACTCCGATTCCACCCATCATCATTTGAGTAGCATTATCTCCGGTCTGAATCTCTCCCATGCCTAAATAAGAATACGGAGAATTCAAAATGGTTTGTGCCCAAACTAAAGGAGACTCGATTAGAAATAAAACGATTAGCAGATAACGAAGCGTTTTTATAAAGGTTGTAGGCTTATCCAAAGAAATAAAATTCATAGAATTAAAATCTTCCCTCTCGGGAATAATAGTGTGCAAAGGTCGTAATTTTATTTCACATTCGACTAAGATATTAGCTATATTTGAATTCAAAATTATGGATAAAATGATTGAAGATTTAAAAAATGGGATCTATTTAGATAATTCAGCATGGGACATAATCCTTTTTGGAGGAATTATGTTAATCAGTTTTATATTAAGACGTTTTTTTTCTAATTCATTTTCAAAAATTGTTTATCGTTTTATTCCAGAAGAATCAATCTCCATTCAAGATTGTGTTCAACTCATTCGAAAACCATTTGAGCTACTCATATTTTGGATCTTCTTGTATTTTGCAGTCCAAAATTTACACGTGCCATCCGCCTGGAATATTGTGCCGATGGAAAAATTTGGCCTACTGTACCTCATTGAAAAAGCCTTCGAATCTGCCGTTATTTTCACCATTACTTGGGTAGTAGTCCGCTTAATGAAGGTGGTTATTTTAGTCGCCCAAGAAAAGTGGAACGGTGCAGACCAAAAATCCAAACAACAATTCATTCCCTTCCTGAACGACCTATCCATGGTCTTTATTATCACGGCAGCTGGATTTGTTTTCCTTGGTCGCGTTTTTGAAGTAGACGTCGTGGCATTAATCACCGGTTTAGGAATTGGAGGTTTAGCCTTAGCTTTAGCAGCGCGAGAAACGCTAGAAAATTTATTTGCCTCATTCACCATCTTCTTGGATTTACCCTTTGTTGTAGGTGATAATATTCAAATAGGCTCCATCAGTGGAGATATAGAAAAAATTGGATTTAGAAGCACACGAATCAGAGGTGCGGATGGCAATCTAATCCTAGTTCCTAATCGCCTGCTCACCTCACAATCACTCGAAAACATGAGCGAACGTGATTTTAGACGTGCTAAATACACGATTCTTTGTGAATTAACTACTAAACCTTCTCAAATAGAATCAGCCATTGCTAGCATTGATGCACTTATTCAAGAAGAGCCTTTGTGTAAGAAAAAAGCTCCGAAGGTGATCTTTGAAGGATTTAGCGCTTATTCCATCGATATTTCGGTGACTTATTTTGTTCAGACCAAAGACTTCGCAAAGTTCCAAGCGACAAAACAAGCTGTCAATTTAGGGATATTGAAGGTGCTGGAGAAGGAGAAGATTGTGATGGCTAGGTCGTAGCGGCCGCAGGCCGCGACGACAGTAGTCAGTGGACAGTGGACAGAAAAGTATAGAGTAGAGAGTAGAGAGTATAGATTAAAGCATAAAGAATAGAGCATAAAGCATAAAGATGGAATCCCCTGCGGGGATGAATTCAGGAAATGTTCACTTCAGACTATTTACCTCCGGACTTATTCCCTTCGGACTAATTCACGTTTCGTATAGTAATTAAAAAAGGGAACCTAAGTTCCCTTTTTTAATAATAAAGTCTGGAGGAATTGAGTCCGAAGGAATTGAGTAGTGATTATATTGGTGTTTAAAACTAGAAATCATTGCGCAGCACGATTTCTGTTTTAAATAACAAATAATCATCCAATTAACTCCTTAAGATCCTCATCATGAATCATCTTCCTTTCATCCGCCATTAATAAAAAGCGCGTATAAATTTTATCTAATTCCGGCTTCTCAAAATCGAAACCTAGGAGAGTTAAACGGTGGCGCAAGGCAGCGCGACCTGAGCGGGAGGTTAATAAAATGGCGGACGATGAAACACCCACATCTTCGGGGTTCATAATTTCATAGTTTTGGGCATGTTTCAGGAAACCATCTTGATGAATACCTGACGAATGCGCAAAAGCATTTGCTCCTACAACTGCCTTGTTCGGCTGCACGTGCATTCCCATTAAATTAGAAACGAGCGTACTGGTAGGGTACAAATATTTTGGTTTAATACCTGTTGTAAAACCTAAATCTTTGTGCACGTTCAAAATCATCGCCACTTCCTCTAAAGAAGTATTGCCAGCTCGCTCTCCTATACCATTTATCGTTACTTCGACTTGACGAGCACCGGCCTGAATACCCGCAATGGTATTCGCAGTAGCTAAGCCTAAATCATTATGATTATGCATCGAGATTGTAGCCTGGTGAATATTATCGACGTTTTCGTATAAATACTTAATACGATCGTGCATCACATGAGGTAACAAATATCCGGTTGTATCTGGAAGGTTAACGACTGTTGCTCCAGCTTTAATCACTTCACGAGTCAACTGCGCTAAAAATGCCAAATCGGCTCTTCCGGCATCTTCTGCAAAAAACTCGACATCTTCTACGAAGGATTTGGCATACTTAACAGCCCAAACCCCGCGTTCAATTATTTCTTCGCGTGTTGAATTGAATTTATGTTTGATGTGAACATCTGATGAACCGATACCTGTATGAATACGTGGTTTGCGTGCAGATTTAAGGGCAGCAACTGCGGCATCGATATCTTCTTTTTTGGCACGCGTTAAGGCACAAATTGTGGGTTCTTTAACCGCATCACAAATGGCTTGAACCGAGGCAAAATCACCTGGCGATGAGATGGGAAAACCTGCTTCAATAATATCTACTCCTAGCAACTCGAGTTGTAAAGCAACTTCTACTTTTTCTTCTCGGTTTAATTGGCAGCCGGGAACTTGTTCGCCGTCACGTAAGGTAGTATCAAAAATTTGAATGCGGTTACTCATCTGATTTTAGGTGTTTTATTTCGACGTGAAATTACATCTAATTCAGTTTGCGAACAAACAAAGCTCAAAGACCAAAGACCAAAGTTCAGATTAAAAATCTTAATATTCATGAAAATAAGATTATTTAACTATTAAAAATCCTTAAAATGAGGATAAAAAAGACCATTAATCTAAAATACAAAACATCGTCAGAATATAAAATTTTGCATTTTTTTAAGAGAAGGATCAATCTTGACAGACAAAACATGAAACAAAAAAAGGGCAGACACATAAAGCATCTACCCTCTTTCAAATCCCAAAAGGGAAATTTAGTTATTTTCTGGACGTAAGCTACGTACCGCTGCACCGGCTCTCCACATTTCCATATCTGCCATTTCTTTCAATTCAGCATCTAATTTCACTCGGTAATCTGGTTGAGAATTCAATGTAATTGAACGCTCTGCTTCTGCTTGTGTTTTCACTGAGTTGTATAATTGCTCAAATACAGGCTTAGTAGCGTCACGGAAAGGCTTCCACCAATCCAATGCACCACGTTGTGCCGTAGTAGAACAGTTTGCATACATCCAATCCATTCCGTTCTCAGCAACTAATGGCATTAACGATTGCGTTAATTCCTCCACTGTTTCGTTGAATGCTTCAGATGGAGAGTGACCGTTCGCGCGTAATACATCGTATTGTGCAGCGAAGATTCCTTGGATAGCTCCCATTAAAGTTCCACGCTCACCGGTTAAGTCAGACGTTACTTCTTTGTAGAAATCAGTTTCGAATAAATAACCAGAACCTACCCCGATTGCCATGGCGATACATTTCTCACGCGCTTTTCCTGTTGCATCTTGGTAAACAGCGAACGAAGAGTTCAAACCTTTACCTGCTACGAATAAACGACGTAATGAAGTTCCTGAACCTTTAGGTGCAGCTAAGAATACGTCCACATCTGCTGGAGGAACGATTCCTGTTTTCTCTTTGTACGTGATACCAAATCCGTGAGAGAAATAAAGTGACTTTCCAGCCGTTAAATATTTCTTCACTGTAGGCCATAATTCGATTTGAGCGGCATCCGAAAGTAAGTAACAAATGATCGTTCCTTTTTCTAACGCTTCTTCGATTTCAAATAAAGTCACACCTGGAACCCAACCGTCAGCGACAGCTTTGTCATAAGTTTTTCCTTTACGTTGACCTACGATTACATTCAGACCATTGTCTTTCATGTTTAACGCTTGTCCTGGACCTTGAACTCCATATCCGATCACGGCGATCGTTTGGTCTGCTAATACTTGCCTAGCTTTCTCTAATGGAAACTCTTCTCTTGTTACGATGTCTTCAACAACTCCACCGAAATTAATCTTTGCCATTTTTGTGTTATTTAATTTATATTCTTTGTTCGATTATACGATTTCCCAATTGCCTTCTTCCGGCAAAAACTCCACTAAGCCCTTCTCCGTTTTACCCACGGCAACACGACCTGACTTAACGTATTCTAAAATTTCCCATTTCTTTAAATAGGCATAAAACTCTTGAATTTCTTCTTCTGAGCCATTCTTTTCTACGACTACATAATCCAGGCCAAAATGCACAATCTTCGCATTCCAATCTAAATTAATTGTCTTCACATCCACTGGAGTACCTCCTAGCGGAGTGGCAATCTTAAATAAGCCAATTTCGTTAAATACGATTTCGTCATCTAAGTAACCAAACACTGCGAGAACGTCGGTTACTTTACGGATTTGGCGAACTAATTTCTCCACGAATTCTCGATTTTCGTTCTTAATCACAATCGTAAAACGTGATACGCCTCTACGCTCTGTCTCAGAAACCGTCAAACTCTCGATATTTACTCGACGGCGCGTGAAAATAATCGTGATGCGATTCAATAAACCGACCGTATTAGTCGTAAAAACGGAAATAGTGTAATTCGTCAACATAATTATTCTAGCCTCACACTCGTTACACAGCCACCTGCAGGTACCATGGGGAATACATTTTCCTCTTTTTCACAAACGATTTCTAACAGATAAGGCTTATCTGAACTCAATAAAGTATCTAATGAATCGCTTAATTCCGCCCGATCTGACACGGTATGACCTGCGATGCCAAAACCTTTCGCAATCGTAATAAAATCAGGGTTCTGCAATTCAACAAATGAATAACGGTTATCAAAGAACAATTGCTGCCATTGGCGCACCATGCCTAAGAAGTTGTTATTCAAGATAATTATTTTCACTGGCAAACCGCTCTGCGCGATGGTACCAAGTTCTTGTAATGTCATTTGGAAACCACCATCACCGATGACCGCCACTACTTCGCGTTCTGGTACCGCTACCTTCGCTCCAAAAGCCGCAGGCAAGGCAAAGCCCATCGTTCCTGCTCCACCTGAGGTAACAATTGAATTGCGCTTTTTGAAACGGTAATAGCGATTGGTGATCATTTGGTGCTGACCTACGTCAGTTACGACAACGGCTTCCCCTTTGGTTTTTTCAGACAAGAGATTTACAGCCTCACCCATCTTGATCTTATCTCCTTCGTGGAATAAGTCTTTCAAGGTTATTTTTTCATACTCCTCATCGTCGTATTTCTTGAATTCTGCCCTCCACACGCTATGATCCGCTTTGTTCACTAACGGCAAAAGTGCCTTTAAAGCAGCTTTCGCATCGCCCACCACTGGAGCATCTGCCTTCACATTTTTATCTACTTCACTCGGGTCTATCTCGATATGTACTACTTTCGCTTGCTTCGCGTAAGTCGCTAAATCTCCCGTAATACGGTCATCAAAACGCATCCCAATCGCGATTAAAACGTCGCAAGAATTCGTTAATACGTTTGCACCATAATTTCCGTGCATACCCGGCCAGCCCACATAAAGCGGGTGATCAGCATCCATAGAAGACATACCTAACAAAGTAGTCGCCACCGGAATACCCGTTTTATCTACAAAATCATTTAATTCTTTTTCCGCGCCAGCAATAATAATACCATGACCGGCTAAGATATACGGACGTTTTGCCCCATTGATTAATTTCGCTGCCGCCTCCACGTGCTCTGCTTTAGGCTCTACGCGTGGCTTGTAGGAAATGATCGACTTGCAAGGTTTGTATTCGAATGGCACGGTCATCAAATCTGTTTGAGCCGTACGTGTGATATCAATTAATACGGGACCTGGACGCCCCGTTTCTGCGATGTAGAAGGCTTTCGCCATGATCTCAGGGATCTCATTCGCATCAACGACTTGGTAGTTCCACTTCGTCACAGGCATCGAGATACCAATCAAATCGCATTCTTGGAACGCGTCGGTTCCTAATAAATTTCCTTTTACTTGACCGACGATACACACCAAAGGAGTTGAATCCAACATGGCATCTGCGATAGGCGTAATCAAGTTCGTAGCACCTGGACCAGATGTCACCATGCATACACCTGCCTTGTTTAGCATGCGGGCATAGCCTTGTGCAGCATGTCCAGCACCTTGTTCGTGGCGCACTAAAATATGTTTTAGGCGATCTTGGTAATCGTAAAGCGCATCATAGGTAGGCATAATGGCACCACCTGGGTAACCAAAAATCGTATCCACACCCTGCTCTACCAATGATTGCATGATAGCTTGGGCGCCTGACAAAAATTTCTTTTGGCCAGGTTGATTAGCTGCTTCGGTTTGAGTTTGGGTTTGTCCCATGGTTAACAATTTTCAAAAATTCTGTCTCAATGTAATAGAAAGCCTAATTTAAGCCTTCTGGATAGATAAAAAAATTATTTTCTATAAATCCGTTACACATCCCTGACTAGCAGAGGATACGTTTTTAATGTATTTACGAAGAACACCTTGCTTAAATGGAGACTCAATAGGCTTCCAAAGTTTCTTGCGTTCTGCTAATTCTTCATCCGATACGTGCAATACCAACGTATTGTTCACCGCATCAATTGTGATCTTGTCACCGTCTTTTACTAGGCCGATTGGACCGCCTTCTTGCGCTTCTGGCGTCACGTGACCTACCACGAATCCGTGTGTACCTCCAGAGAAACGACCATCCGTGATCATCGCTACCGAGTTTCCTAGACCTGCACCGATAACGGCCGAAGTAGGCTTTAACATTTCTGGCATACCCGGGCCACCTTTAGGTCCTTCATTGCGAATCACGATGACGTGACCTGCTTTGATTTCCCCTTTCGAGATGTATTCGATCACCTCTTCTTCGCGCTCACAGACTTTAGCAATACCCTCAAAACGCTCACCTTCCTTCCCAGTAATCTTCGCCACGGCACCGCCTGGAGCTAAATTACCATACAGAATCTGCAAGTGACCTGAAGGTTTCAATGGTTGTGTGATAGGGAAAATGATTTTTTGGGTGTCAAAATTCAATTCAGGAGCCTCCGCAAGGTTCTCCGCCATCGTCTTTCCTGTCACCGTCAAACACTCGCCGTGTAACAAGCCCACACTGTGTAAATATTTCAAAATCGCCGGCATTCCGCCGATCGCTAACACGTCTTCCATGTAGTATTTACCACTTGGTTTTAAGTCTGCAATCAAAGGTGTGCGATCTGATATGTCTTGGATATCTTTTAAGGTAAACGTGATTCCAGCCGCGTGTGCAATCGCTAAATAGTGAAGCACCGCGTTTGTAGAACCTCCTAAGGCCATCACCACCGTCATCGCATTCTCGAATGCCTTGCGCGTCATGATGTCACGCGTACAGATGTTTTTCTCTAATAATACTTTCATCGCCGCGCCTATCGCTAAACACTCCTCTTTCTTGCCTTCGTGCGTGGCTGGATACGTCGATGAATTAGGTAGTACTAAGCCCATTGCTTCCATCGAAGAAGCCATCGTGTTCGCTGTGTACATACCGCCGCAAGCTCCTGCTCCCGGGATTGAATTGCGAATAACGCCTTCATAATCCTCGTCAGAGATGGTTCCTGCATATTTTTTTCCCAAAGCTTCGAATGCCGAAACGATGTCTAATTTTTCTCCTTTGTAAGAACCGCTGCGAATCGTTCCGCCATACACTAGCATCCCTGGTCGATTCAAACGCGCCATCGCCATCATGGCACCTGGCATATTCTTATCACAACCTACGACCGCGATAACGCCATCATACCATTGTGCCCCTACCACATTTTCTATGGAATCTGCGATGATATCACGTGATGGCAACGAATAGCTCATCCCGTCATTTCCGTTCGTCATTCCGTCAGAAACCCCGATTGTGTGGAAGATCAAACCGACCATCCCATTCTCTTGGATCCCTTTTTTCACGTGAACAGACAAGCCATTCAAGTGCATATTACAGGTATTACCCTCATAACCGGTACTTGCGATACCGATTTGAGCTT
>CAILUB010000006.1 GCA_903837305.1 uncultured Cytophagaceae bacterium | reverse complement strand
ATGTCTCTGGCCGGTGGCCTGCCACACTATTATAACCTTGTCCTAAACAAATTGCAACGCGATTATGGGGTGGAGGTTTGCGTGGTGGTGCCTACAGAAAAAGGGGCTACGTTGGGCGCTGGGGTGTATACGTCGGACAAAGGCATCGAATTCAAGGTTTTCCGTCGCGAGGAATACACGACCTATTATGGGAAAAAGTTTTTCCGCGGGTTGAAGGAGTTGATTTTGGCAGAAAAACCAGACGTCTTAATGGTCAACTGGCCCTACCAAGCCTCTTTTGTTTTTTATCCCGGCTGGTACCGCTTTCTGAGAAAACACAAAGTGGCGCTCATTTCCAAAGAGATCCCATTCCAAGTTCCCCATTACGAAAACGCCATCTCCTATTATTTACAAGGTGGCGGCGTAACCGAAAACAACCAAGCGCACCAGTCGAATCCCTCTCTTTTAGCGCGTTTGAAATTCTTCATCGTGCGCGAAACGAGAAAGCGTTTCTCTAATCTGGTAGACGCCCACATCAATTATTTAGATGAAGCAGTGGCCTTGCACGGAAGCTATGGCGTTCCGGCTGAAAAAGTATTTATCACGGCGAATTCTCCCGATACGGATGCACTATTAGCCACGGCTAACGAATTAAAAGACGTTGCCGCTAATCCATTCCGACTTTTGCATATCGGACGTTTGGTCAAATGGAAGCAGGTCGATTTATTGATCGAAGCGACGATTGCTTTACGTGTGAAATACCCGCAGACCGAACTCAGCATCGTAGGTGATGGCCCAGAATTAGCGGCCTTAAAAAAGCAAGCCGCAGGACAAGATTTCATCCAGTTTCACGGAGGTATTTATGACCCCAAAGAACTAGGCAAAATCACCTGCGAATCCGGAATCTATGTCTTAGCCGGCATGGGAGGTCTATCCATCAATGAGGCGATGTGTTTCTCGAAACCCGTCATTTGTTCCATGGCAGATGGCACCGAAAAACGATTGGTGCGGGAGGGATATAACGGACATTACTTTGAGTCGGGATCTTTGGAAAGTCTGCAGGAGGTAATCGAAAAATTATTCGCTCATCCAGAAAATATTGACTTGATGGGACAACGTTCGAGGGAGATTATTGAGAAAGAGATTAATATACATTCGGTGCTGGGGAATTATATGGAGGCGTTCAAGTGGGCAGTGGACAGTCGCTAGCCGAGAGTAGAGATTATAGAGTATAGATAATAGAGAACAATATCTCTACTCTTTACTCTCTTATCTCTAATCTAAACTTTGTAAATTAGAATTTTAAATAGGCATAAATGAAAGTAATTCAAGTCGTAGGCGCTCGCCCTAATTTCATGAAAGTAGCACCGCTACATCGTGCGATCCAAAAGTTAACAGGCTGGACGTCGAAGATTGTTCATACGGGTCAGCATTTTGACGCGAAGATGAGTGATGTGTTTTTTACGCAACTGGAATTACCTACACCGGATTTCTTTTTAGGCATTGGGGGTGGAAGCCACACGGAAGTGACGGCGAAGATTATGGTGGCCTTCGAGAAAATCGTAGAAGCCGAAAAACCGGATTTGATTATTGTGGTGGGGGATGTTACTTCAACTTTGGCCTGTACCTTAGTTGCCATCAAGATGGGCATTAAAGTCGCTCACGTAGAGGCAGGTTTACGCAGCTTTGACCGAACGATGCCAGAGGAATTAAATCGTATTCTGACGGATAGCGTCGCGGATTATTTATTTGTGACGGAAGAAAGCGGATTAGAACACTTGAAAAATGAAGGAGTGGCAGATGAGCGCGTTTTCTTCTCCGGCAATGTGATGATTGACTCGCTGGTGCGCTACCAAGAGAAAGCTAAAAAAACCACTATCCTAGAAGACCTCGGCCTACGGACTTCGGACTCCGGACTATCGACTGCCGACTCCCCACTGACCACTGACAACTACATCGTCATGACCATGCACCGCCCAGCGAACGTGGACAAGAAAAATGGTCTTGAATCCATTCTAGAATTAATTGAATTAAGCAGCAAGGACACGAAAATCATCTTTCCCATCCATCCGAGAACACGGGCACATATGGAGAAATTTGGCTTAGCGGAGCGATTAGATCAGGTGCAAAACTTGATTATGACGGAGCCTTTGGGCTATTTGGAATTCATTCAATTGATGTCGAATGCGACGGCGATCTTAACCGATTCAGGCGGTATTCAAGAGGAAACGACTTACTTAGGCGTCCCATGCCTAACTTTTCGCGATTCGACGGAACGGCCGATAACGGTTACTTTAGGAACAAACCAATTATTGTCTGATTTAGACCCGAAGAAAACCTATGCAGCCTTACTGGAGATATTGGCGGGCAAGGTGAAGAAAGGAAGTATTCCTCCGCTTTGGGATGGTAAGGCAGCCGAAAGAATAGCTGCTCAACTAGCTGAAATTTTTGCTTAATGTCTGCCAAAAAGCTACATATCGTCCTCCTCTCCTACCACGACAGCAATGGCGGGGCTGGGATTGCGGCGGGCAGATTGAAAGTGGCTTTGGAAAAAGAGGGACATCAAGTCGACTACCTCGTAAGAGAAAAAGGGAGCACTTCAAATGCCCTAAAATTCGGTAATGGCCTAATTTCTTGGTTAAAATTCATTGCCGAGCGCTTGTTCTTTTTGCGTTTCGAGAAAGATAAATCGATTCGATTCCTATTCAATCCGGGCGTTTTTGGGAGTGATATTTCAAAACATCCGCTGATTCAACAGGCAGATATTGTCCATTTGCATTGGGTGAATTTTGGCTTTTTATCTGTGAGCGATATTGCTCAACTGACTAAGCTTAACAAACCTGTTTTCTGGACCCTGCACGATATGTGGGCCTTCACTGGAGGCTGTCACCACAGTGGGAATTGCGAGCATTTTCAACAAAGCTGTGGGGATTGTAAATTCTTGAAAAATCCGAATCCGGCTGATCTTTCGCATAGAATGTGGGAGACGAAGAAAACTGGGTTTGCGGAGAAAAACCTACATATCATCACTTGCAGCGATTGGCTGGGAAATAGAGCGAAACAAAGTAGCATTTTGGGAGGTCACTCGATTAAAACCATTCCGAATGCAATTGATACGGAATTCTTCTCGCCTAATGCTACTCGCTTAGGATTAGATCCGAATAAGAAATATGTCCTTTTCGTGGCAATGCGAGTGAATGCACCGGCTAAAGGATTTCATCTGTTAAAAGAAGCCCTACAATTCCTAGATCCAACGAAAACCGAATTGCTCATCGTGGGCGGAGAGATGACGGAGGAATTACCTTTGCAAGCACATAATTTTGGGCAGGTTTCAGACCCAGCCAGAATGCGCGATATTTATGCCGCGGCGGATGTCTTTGTCACGCCCTCTTTGGAAGAAAATTTACCCAATACGATTATGGAAGCCATGGCTTGTGGCACGGCCTGCGTCGGATTCGAAGTGGGAGGAATCCCAGAGATGATAGAACACGAAGTGACAGGCTATGTGGCCCAGGCATTTGACCCGGCAGATTTGGCAAAAGGCATTAACTGGTGCCTCGATTCTACCAACTCCGGAGCCAAATCCAGGGAACGCGCGCTACAATTATTTGACCAAACCACCGTTGCCCAGCAACACCTCGCCTATTATGCCCAAGCTTAGTATCATCACCATCACCTACCAGGCAGAGGCCTATATCGAACGCACACTAAAAAGTGTTTTCGAGCAAGGTTGTGCGGAGGAAATCGATTATATCGTGGTGGATGGGGCATCGAAAGATCGTACCCTAGCCATTATTGAGGCAAATAAGGCCCACATTAATCAACTCATTTCTGAGAAAGACAAGGGAATTTACGATGCGATGAATAAGGGGATGCAACTCGCCAAAGGGGATTATATCCTGTTTTTGAATGCAGGGGACACTTTTGCATCGGCGACGACATTGAAAACTATTTTACAAGAACTGGGAGAAAATCCGGATGTCCTGTACGGCGAGGCAGTTTTTGTAAATAACGACGGCCAATCTTTAGGCTTGCGCAGTGAGGTGACACCACATCGTTTGCCCATTAATTTAACTTGGCGAAATTTCCGTTATGGCATGTTGGTTTGCCACCAGGCTTTCATTGCGAAGCGTAGCATGGCTCCCTTATTTAATCTGGAATATAAGCTAAGTTCTGATATCGATTGGGAGATACAGGTTTTGAAAAAAAGCCAGCACATTTTAAAATCCGTCACTCCTATTTGCACCTATTTGATGGGAGGAGCATCTGTGCAGAATTTGAAGAGATCTTGGGAGGAAAGATACCAGGTATTAAAATCCCATTTTGGCTTACTACCTAATTTAATCAACCACTTGGTAATCATTACTAGAGGATTGATTTTTGCCTTGAAGAAACAGAGCAAATATTGGTAATATCACCTATATTTGTGCCTATGAGATTTCGCATAATCCTTCTTTTTCTTGCGATCAGCTATTTTAGTTTTGGCCAAAAAATTCGATTTAATTCAAGTATCGGATCATCCTATATTTCTTGGCATGAACAACAAATGACCATCGATTTAGCAGCTGAAATTTCATTCCAAAATCCAGAAAAAAATAACAAACAATTCATTGCTCTAAAAACAATGGGAAATATTGCTGGAACATCGATAGACCGAAGTACGTACACTTTCATCGAACCTCCAATCAATAATTTCAATCAACCCATACAACCTAACGAAGAATTGCAGGCAAAATACCGTGGAGCAGAAGCAGAAGCTGGCTTCATTTGGAATACAAACAAGAATAAAAAACAGATTCACCTATCCCCTGTTTTGAGTTTTTATTCCCGATCTTTAGCTAGAAAAATTAGCTCTTTGAAGTCAGAATATATCGAAGAAGAGAAATATTCCTTGCACGGGATTAGTGCTGGGATGGGCTTCGTAAAACCAGGTAAAACAACCATCCATTTACAAGCACAAGTCTTTCAGCCTTTATATGATCAGGTAACTTTGTATGGGCGCTATATAGGCATACCATATCATTCCTTGGTTTCTAATAAATCACTGAATTTCAAGGCCAAGATTCAAATTTCAAAAGGAAATTATGGATGGACGTTAAACCTAGAATCCCTCAATTTAGCCAGTGCAGAAAATCCTAAATCAAAGTCAATCGAGGCTTCTCAAGCCATCATTCCTTCCACGCTTCTTACTTATTTCTTCTAGGATGAAGAAAATAGCCCTAATCCTCCTTTTTTGTTATCCGACTTTAGCCCAAACTGATACAACGAAAATATTAGAAGAAGTCAAAGTCTATGTTTTCGAACAAAAACGAAGCCCCTTGTTAACTCCAGATGCCTTTATACAAAGCAAAGATCTTCGGCGTCTCAGCTCAACTCATTTTGTTTCTACACTCAATTCGATGGCGGGCGTGCGAATGGAAGAAAGATCGCCGGGTAGTTATCGAATAGCTATTCGAGGTAGTTCGTTAAGGGCCCCTTTTGGGGTTAGAAACACGAAAGTATATTGGAACCAGATTCCATTTACTGACGCAGGTAACAACACCTATATTTCACTCTTAGAACCAGCTATATTTTCTTCGCTCACCGTAACAAAAGGCCCATCAGCCGGCATTTACGGCGCTGGAACAGGAGGCGCTTTATTATTTGAAAGTGCCCCACGAGGAAATTTATTGAGCGCTGAGACCGTTTACCATACCTTAGGAGGAATAAAGACGGCCGTGGATGTCTCTACTGAAAACCTGCGATTATACGCCTCCTTTAATCAGCAAGAGGGTTATCGAGCACAGTCTGCGATGAAGAAGCAATGGATTTCATATGAATTTCACCACAGTTTCGCGAAAGAGTTAAATCTAGATTTGAGCACCTATTATGTAGATTTAGCTTACCAAACCCCTGGAGGCTTAACCAAAGCTCAATTTCTGGCAAATCCTATACAGGCTAGACCGGCTGCAGGTATTTTCAAAAGTGCACAACAACAAGGAGCTACCTTTTACATCAAAAGTTTTGGAGTGAGCGCGCGTGCTGCTCAGGTGCTAAATCCGCAATGGGCCTGGGATTTCAGCCAATCGCTTCAAGTAAATAGGGTAGAAAATCCAACGATTAGGAACTATGAAATTCGCGAGGAACCCAATTATTCCACGCGTGGAGTGCTTCATCGAAAAGGGATTATCAATAGCGACCTTGGATTTGAATACCAAGCAGGTCAGATGAATAGTTCGACTTTTGGCAATCGAAATGGAGTTAAAGACACCTTGCAATTGACCCAAAATACCCATGTCCAGCAAGGGAGCCTCTTCTTGCAAAATGAATATGCCGGATTAATGAATTGGCTCTTTACTTTCTCCGGTAGCTTGAGCAGCTATTGGACGGAGTATATCGGGAACGAAGCCATCTTCTCGCCTCGCCTTGCGGTCTTGCGCAAATTAGGGGCGCATCAAAGTATTGTCGCCAAAGTAGCCCATGGGTATTCGCCTCCCAGCATTTCAGAAATGCGCCCATCCACAGGCGTGATAAACACCGCATTAAAGGCTGAAAAAGGCTGGAACCACGAAATAACTTACCGAGGCAAATACGATAAATTCACGTGGGATGTAAGTGTATATCAATTTAATCTGGACGAAACCATCGTGATAAGAAGAGCAGCCGATGGATCAGACTATTTTACGAACGCTGGTTCTACGACCCAGCAAGGTTTGGAACTTAGCAGCACCTGGATGATTCATCCGACATTGACTTTAGAACAATCCCATACTTGGCAAAATTTTCGATTTGCGAATGGCAATTTCTTAACGGGAACAACTCCTTATCAACAAGCAACGACACTTCTTTGGCGACATCCCTCTGGTTTGAGTCTGATGCAGAATTTTCAATTTGTGGATTACCAATACCTGAATGATGCAAATACGGAGCAAATGGGTTCGTATCGACTTTGGAATACAAAAATAAGTTATGCTATAAAACGTTGGACTTTATGGGCCACTGCTGATAATCTTGGAGATGAGCGCTACTCATCAGGTCCGGATTTAAATGCCACAGGTGGACGCTTTTACAATCCATCTCCCGGCCGAAACTTTCATATTGGACTACAACTTAACCTAGCCTACTAGCGTTTAGCCGCTCCATCAATTCTCCGATGTGAGAATCGCTAACCGCTATTTCGTAATTCCCAATTTTAATTCGCTGTTGCTTTATGGTTTCGATCTTCTGTAGATTCACAATGAACGATTTGTGAATGCGCATAAAACCATGAGGCATTATTTTTGCCTCGACACTTTTCATTGTCTGCTTCGTCAAAATGGGATAGCGCTCTCCCTCCACAAAAATCTTCACATAATCTTTCAATCCTTCCACGTGGGTCACAGTAGGTACTGAAATTCGAACAAGCGAATACTCCACATTCACAAAAAAGAAATCTTCTAAAGGATCTTTCCCTACCACATTTTTACCTACAAAAATATGATATGCCTTGTTTGCACTTAGCGCGAAACGATCAAGACTTACCGGTTTCATTAGATAATCAACCGCATCTAGATTATAACTTTCTACTGCATAATTCGCATAAGCAGTTACAAATATGACGAGCGGTTTGACGGCCAAAGAAGACAAGAACGACGTCCCTAATAAGCCTGGCATTTGGATATCTAAGAACAATAAATCGACCTGTTCTTTTTGGAGCACTTCCATCGCCTCGAACGCATTAGAACAAGAACCAACTAAATTCAAAAAGGGAATTTGCTTCACATTTTCTTCTAGTAATTTACGGCCCATCACTTCGTCGTCCACGACAATGCAATTCATTTTTACCATCTTATTTCAAAGTTAGGTTTAGTTCCACGGAAAAATTTATCTCATCCTCTTCAATCGTTAATACGTGTTTTTTAGGGTATAATAATTCCAATCGACGTTTGACATTCTTCAACCCAATTCCAGAACTAGGGTCCTTAAATACTTGCTCCTCTTTCCCCTTTTTATTCTTCACAAGAAAATATAATCCATGTTCTGTCGTCTCAAGAGTCACATAGATAAAAGGTTTATCTACTATACCCACACCGTGTTTTACTGCATTTTCTACAAAAGGGATCAATAACATGGGCTCAATCATATGCCCAGCACCATCTCCTTTCACTAAAAAATTAAAATCAACATTACCGTCAAAACGCATTTTCTGGAGGTCAATATAATTCTCCAAATACGCTAATTCATTCGTCAAGGGAACCATTGTTTGGTCTGAATCATATAACATGTAGCGCATCAATGAGGATAAGCGCATCGTTACATCCTCCGCTTTTTCAGAGGCTTTAGTCCGTATCAAATAGACAATACTATTCAAAATGTTAAAGATAAAGTGAGGACTAATCTGAGAGCGCAAAAAAGCTAATTCAGATTTCAATTGCTCACTTTTCTGTTCTTCCTTATTCGCATCTTGTTCTAAAAACTCTAGCAATAAACCATACGCAGAAGCGATGGCGGACACCATGATGAGCGGAAATACCCCCAAAATCTCCGGAGCGGTACCGTGTTCATGCTCAAATTCCAAAAAAATATGGTGAAACAACGATTGTAGTAAAAAGAAGCCCACATTAGTGACTATCAAAACGGCGAAAAACACCCAAATTCCTTTCTTCTTAAATACAAATGGAATCAGCACCAACGTGATTACATAGAATAAGGGCATCACCGTCATTAATTCCAACCAGATATGTTCTGAAAATTCCGGATTATCGTGAGGATGCGGATGAGCAACTTCATGCGTTTGATGAACTGGGCTTAATAAAGGTAGACCAATCCACATTCCCCAAAGAATCAGGTTAAACAACACCTGAAAGGTGCGCTTGGTTTTCCGATAATTAATTGCCTGCCACATACAACGATGATTTTTACAAATCTAGCCAATTAAGGGGAATCCTCCTCCACTCTACATCGATAGAATAGGTCCTTTAATCTTCTAATAATGCCTTTGTATCTAAATGGCATTATTGAAACGGGATAATTCGTACATTCGTAAAAAAAATTAAAGACATGAAACATTCCATTCGCCTTATATTCTTGCTGTTCATTGGCTTTCAATCATTTGGCCAAGAAACCTTAATTAAAATCAGAAAAGATACCTCCGCTCAGATGAAAACTCTTTTCAAGCCTCATAAATTAACATCTATCGGTATTTCACTTCAATCTCAAGTCCTTTTTGGCAAAGAAGGTCCAGAACGTGGGATGGGCTTACAATTACATTTAAACAACAAATTATCCCTAGGTATCGCCTCGTTCAATTCTATGCCTCGCCACAATGATCGTAATGGGATGATGGGTACAGATGATCGTCAACGCTTCAATGCTTTAACTATCGAAGTAACGCCTATGGCAAACAAAGTATTCCATTTAAGCTTTCCTCTAGCGATAGGTCGCATACAAGAAGAAATGCCAAAGAATGATAATATTGCCTATCCTGCTTATGTTCCTCAACCTGGAACGAAAAGGAGAATGAATAGAAATGATAGGAGAGAGAATGGCACTTTGGGTGTACAGCCAGGAATTAATCTTGAAGTCAATGTATTCAAATACGTGAAAGTGTTCGGTGGGGCTAATTACCGCTTCGCTTTTGGTGAAGAAAAAACACCAGGAATGTCAAGAGCAGCTGGGACACTTGGGGTGAAGGTGGGGGTTTTTAACAAACGCATTCGCTCCGCGAATGCTCACTAGATAATAGAGTAGAGATTATAGATTATAGAGTAGAGAGTATAGATTTAAAGCAAAAAGAACAAAGCAAAAAGCATAAAGTTGGAATCCGCTGCGCGGATACGTATGTGAAATGTGTTGCTTGTAATCATTAAAAAAGGGAACCCGAAGGTTCCCTTTTTTAATACAAACTTTATTCTTTGTGCTTTAAAAGGTAGAGAATTTTTGATTTTGTCATTCAGAAAATATCGCGTAGCGCATTTTGGAATGACAAAATTAAAAATTCCTTTCACCGGCCTCCCTCTTACCCAATAACACCGCACCCACCATCGCCACAAAGAACAAGATAGACACCAGCTCGAAAGGCAATAAGTATTCGGAATATAAGACTTTACCCAAGGTTTCCACCATACCTGTTTGGGAAACAAATCCTGTTGCACGAGGCGGAACCATATTGTTTTGACGCACTAAAGCAATTAAAACCACTAATAAGGAGCCTGCCACTACAGAGCCAGCCAGCTTCGTTAGGTTGGATTTAGATTCCGGTTGGTTTTTGCGCAGATCAAACATCATGATCACGAAGAGGAATAAAACCATGATGGCTCCAGCGTAAACGATGATGTTTACTGCCATCAAGAACTGGGCATTTAACAGTACGTAGTGACCTGAGATGCAGAAGAAAGTGAACACTAAGTACAAGACTGAGTGAATCGGGTTCTTCGCTAAAACGACCATGAGGGCGCTAAGCAACGTTAAACCTGAAAGAAAATACCAAATATTAGAAATCTCCATAAGAATTTATTTCCAGCCCTCACGCAAATAGCGTTGGTCCATTTTTTCAACTAATTTATCTTTCCCGTAAATCACCTCATCGCGGCTAT
>CAILUB010000005.1 GCA_903837305.1 uncultured Cytophagaceae bacterium | reverse complement strand
GCTTTCTGGATGGGAAAAACAGAGGTGACATATGATGAATACCAATTATTCTTCGAAGAATCGCGCGATCCAGAACCGAAGCCCCCTAAAGAGGGTCCAGATGCGATCACCAGACCGAGCCCACCCTATATTGATTTTACGTTAGGAATGGGGAAAGTAGGCGGATTCCCCGCTAATTCCATGCAGCAATATGCAGCCATTATGTATTGTAAATGGTTGTATGCGAAAACAGGCGTATTTTACCGTCTCCCTACAGAAATTGAATGGGAATATGCCTGCAAGGCTGGCGCCGAAATCCCTTCCGAAAAACTACCCGATTATGCCTGGTTTCAAGGCAATTCAAACGAAAAATACCACCCAGTGGGGCTTAAAAAACCCAATGCTTGGGGATTACACGATATGCTAGGCAACGTGTCTGAATGGGTACTAGATCATTTTGAGGCAGATCCCACGGCCACTATTAGCCCCGTGTTCATCGATAAATATGCGGATGCCGTAGTACGCGGAGGAAATTACCAGGATCCAGCAAATCTAGTTCGCTCTACCTACCGCCTGGCAGCGGATCCCATATGGAATCGACGAGATCCACAAGTTCCCAAAAGTATCTGGTGGAATGCCGATGCTCCTTTTGTGGGATTTCGCATTATGCGACCCGCTAAACAACCATCAGCAGCAGAAATTAACTCCTTCTTTGAAAAATATTTAAACTAAACCTCATTAAAATATGAAAAATACGAGACGAGATTTTGTGAAGCAAACCGGATTAACGGCAAGCGGATTGATTTTAGCTCCTTGGGCAGCAAGTGCATTTGCAGGCCAAAGTTTAGTCAACGACACCATCAAAGTGGCTTTGATCGGCTGTGGTGGACGCGGAACAGGTGCCATTGCCCAAGCTTTGAGCACAAAAGAAAACATAGAATTAGTGGCCATGGCGGATGTATTCCGTGATCGTTTGGACGATTGCTATATGAACTTGATGAAATCAAGAGACAAAGACACTTCCGCTAAAGCGGTACCCATCAGCAAAAAGGTAAATGTGTCAGAGGAAAGAAAGTTCACCGGATTTGACGGCTATAAAAAGGCCATGGAATTAGCGGATGTGGTGATCCTAACAACTCCTCCAGGTTTCCGCCCCATGCACTTCGAAGAAGCGGTTGCACAAGGCAAGCAGATTTTCATGGAAAAACCAGTAGCTACTGACCCAGCCGGTATCCAACGCGTGTTAAACGCAGCTAAAATCGCCAAACAAAAGAAGTTAAATGTCGTGGTAGGTTTACAACGTCATTACCAAAATTCTTACAGAGCGCTCATGAAGCGCATTCAAGATGGACAGATCGGCGATGTGGTTTCTGCCTCTTGCTGGTGGAATAATGACGGGGTTTGGGTAAAACCACGCAAAGAGGGCCAAACCGAGATGGATTATCAATTACGAAATTGGTACTATTTTAACTGGATCTGTGGGGATCACATCACAGAACAACATATTCATAACATTGATGTCATCAATTGGGTAAAAAACGGGTACCCAGTGCGTGCACGTGGAACAGGTGGTCGCGAGGTGCGGAAGGGCAAAGATTTTGGCGAAATTTTCGATCACCACATCGTCGAATTTGAATATGCAGACGGAACGATCTTAAACAGCCAATGTAGACACATTCCAGGTACCTGGGCGAAAGTAGATGAGCTCGTTATAGGAACAAAAGGGAAAGTACATTTTGATGAGGCTAAGATCTTTGATTCCAAAGGAAATGTGCAATACGCATTTGATAAAAAGACAAAGGAAAACAATCCCTACCAAACCGAACACGACGAATTGTGGGCGACAGTAGCCGCTGGAGAATATAAATATGCTGATGCGGAAAATGGCGCTTACTCGACCATGACATCCATTTTAGGCCGAATGGCCACCTATTCTGGGCAAGTAATTGAATGGGACAAAGCAATCAATTCAGGCATTAATATCGCCCCATCGCGGTTCGCCTGGGATGCGGATATGCCTTCAAAACCAGACGCAAATGGGTTGTATGCAGCGGCAATACCTGGAAAAACAACCTACTTTTAATTAAATTCAAAAGCCACCTCGATGGAGGTGGCTTTTTTATCACTCACTAATCAAACAATCATGGGACTATTTTCAGCTCTTTTAGGTAACGCAGGTACAGTTAGCAAGGAGGATTTAATCAAAGATTTTGGCAAACTTCTCATCGAAGGCGAAGACATCGAACTAGGCTTCAAACTCATCAGAGACACCTTCATCTTTACTTCCAAGCGCCTAATTCTAGTAGATAAACAAGGCTTAACTGGATCCAAGACGGAATACAAATCCATTAATTACAAAAGTATCTCGCGCTTCAGCATCGAAACAGCTGGAACATTTGACCTTGATGCGGAATTAAAGATTTGGATCTCCGGTGAAGCACAACCCAGCATCATCAAGCAATTTAATAAATCAGTAAACGTATATGACGTGCAGAATGTACTGGCGTTTCACGTGTTGAAGTAGAGGAGATTGGGTTTGGGTTAATAAATAAGATGCTCCTTGCTCGTATGTCTTATCCTTAAAATTCTGATAAGTTTTTCTTCCTCCATAATTTGATAAGTCAATCTATAACTAAAAACAACAAAGGCATGGAAATTCGAATTTGGGTGACTTTTTAGTTTATCTGCTTCTGCTAATCTTGGATTAGATTTCAGCAACTCCACCCGATCGAGCATTTTGAGTTTAACTATTCTTGAAGCATTTAAACTTTGATTATGCAGATAGGTAAGGATTGTTTTAAATTCTTCTAATGCCTTTCCTTCCCAAATAACCGTGTATTTAGGATTCATTACAATTTGGATAATTCATCCAAAGCATCCTTATGCGAAATAAAATCACCTGCATCCATTCTTGCTACGGCTGCATCAATTTCTTTGTTGTATTGAGTTTTATCAATTCTATCAGATGAACTAACCTCTTCAATTAAACTTTTGATAACCTCTAAAACTAATGATTGTTGACCTTTAGGCAACAAAGGCAGATAATTATCTACTTGCTTTTTAATCGCTGAGGTTGTCATAGGTCAAATGCTTATTTTAACAAACATACAAAAATACACGAGAGAATATGGATTTAAGCTAATCAAGAAATTGATAACTTCTTCAACTTTTACAAAAAAATGCAGCTTCAAAAAGCCAAGGTGTTAATCAAGCTCTTCGAAGAAGAACTGGAGTACTAAAATCTTATTTATAATACTGATTAATCAATTTCTCTGCCTCAGCCACCTTATAGGTATTTAATAGATTAAAGATCTCTTTTGCCTTAGCATCCGAAACAGTCGATTTATATTTCGTCCTCAGCATGTAATACTTATAAACCAGCTCTAATTCTTTAGTCGTGTATTGCACACCGGTGAAGAGTTGAAGTTCATTTAAAAAGGAAAAGCCTAATTCAACCGTGGGCTCCATCATAGTTCCTTCTCCAAAATCATTGAAAGTTTGAATTTGGACCACATTCGAATTCAAACTTTTCACTACACTAAGTCTCTCTCTTAAAGTGGATGCGCTCACATCTATCTCCCAATTCAGGTGACTATTTGGCCACCCACCTTGGATATAATAATCTTTAAATCCTGGATAGGCGCCACTAATTTTTGGCCCTTGAAAACTGTTATTCCAACTTTTTTGGCCTCCTGCATCCGAAGAATTTACCCAGAAAAATTCTCCGGGAGTAGGATTAATTGCAGATAAGTTAGAGCTTATATTTTGTAAAAAATAAGACCTGGGTGTTACCCCTGATGTCTTAAATATCGCGTTCCATTCAGTGGCCGTATAATTATTGCCAAAAACCATGAATGCATTTTCCCCATTTAACTTCAAATAATTTTTTTGGTTAAAATAATTATCTCGCAGAAAATTCATGTCATCAATAGCGGCCAATGACTTACTTTGGCCTGTTACATTCTCTACATTCGTATTGATATAGGGTTCATATACGACACCGAATTCCAGGCCAATTTCTGCCGTCCTTTTGACCAACTGATCCGTATTTTCAAAGTTGATTTTGTAATCATATAGATCATGGGTACCATACCAATCGATGACAACAGCATCCACGCCCGCATACTTCATCAATAATAAATGGTATTCGATCACTTCGGAATCGCCTGAATGATAGGCCCCTATCATCGGGTAATAAAAAGACGCAATTTGCCTTTTCCCTGGAAAGCCATCCACAAAGACATTAGGATCCTTATTTGCCATGGTCCAATGCAAGCCCCACTTCCCATTAGCACTACTTGTATTGGTTTCAAACCAGGGCATGTAATGCATTAATACCTTCGTTGAATTCGATTTACGGCCAGTGGAATAAGCGGCAGAATCCACTGAATTAGATGGTGTTATAACGGCGGGTACTAGTTGTTCTTTCGAGCAAGAAGCAAAAATCAATAGCGCCAAGCAAGAAAATGAAATTTGTTTGATAAAGTGTAGAGTTTAAAACGTTGATTCCCTACTAGCTATCCACCATCAAACACTTACATGACTTTTCTTACTTGTAGGTTCCCCAAACATACATAAAAAACTTCCTTTAAATAAAAGAAATACGGTAGAAATAAAAAGCCCCTATTTGTATTCCGACCTTTGGGGTATCAATCATATTAATTAATCAAACTCTTCATCATCCAGTTGCTAAAATTCTTTTTGAAATCAATTTGAAAAGTCATTGGAGTTTGATACATGACCATTGCAACCATCTCGTGTTTTAAATCAATAAAAAAAGTAGGCCCCGTGGATCCACCCCAAGAAATGGTTCCAGCTGGTCTAGGATCTTCACCTACTTCTCTGCGCTTAATTCCATAGCCGAAAGTGAAACCATGATTCTTCAAATCGTCTTTTATGGTTAGTACCGCATCTATATTCAACGGTAATTGATCCGTTTTCATCAGGGCAATAGTAGACGATTTTGCAATGCGAATGCCATTATACATTCCATCCTGAATAACCATTTGACAAAATTTAAAATAATCCATCGCCGTCGAAGTCAATCCACCGCCGCCGGAATAAAAGGTCTTAGGTCCACTTATGCGAGCACTTTTTTCTGAACCAGGATCAATGATTGACATATTCCCTTTGCCATCCGGCTGATAATAAGTGGTAAATCGTGGCGCATCCTTTGGCTCTAAATAGAAATGTGTATCCTTCATTTCCATCGGATCCAAGATACGTTTCTGAACAAAATCTTGGAAAGGCATTCCGCTGATGACTTCAATTAAACGTCCAGCAATTAACAAACCTGAGCCATAAATCCACCCTTCACCGGGTTCATGCGTCAATGGTAATCTCGCTAACTTCTTGACAAAAATTTCAATAGTACTTTTCTCTATATTTTTTGAAATAGCTTCATAGGCTTCTGGCATATTACCTCCATACGCACTTGGTTGGCCAGTAGTATGTGTTAATGCATGGCGAATCAACATCGGCTTTGTAGCTTCTCTTGTCTTATAAATCAACATACCATTGACACTATCTTTGGAAATCATAATTTGCTGGGACGCAAATTCAGGCAAATATTTACTAATGGGTTCATCGGGATTACACTTACCTTCTTCCACTAATAGCAACAAAGCCAAAGTTGCAATGGGTTTAGTCATAGAGGCTATTCGAAAAATAGCATCCTTTTGCATGGGAATATTGGCTTCGATCTGAGACTGGCCTTTGGCTTCAAAATGCACGATTTTCCCTTTTCTAGCAACCAAAGTAACTGCTCCAGCGATCTCCTTTTTTTGAATGGATTTCTCAACCTCACTTTCAAATGCATCAAATACTTTCTGATCGAATCCTAATGCCTTTACTTCTGCAGCAGAAGCTATTTTAGGGATTTGAGCAGTTGCTAAGTGGATGCAAAGAAGTACCGCGAGGATAGATGAAATAACTTTCATAGTAGGTTTATTTTAAATTATAAATAGCTCCTTCTGCCTGATAATAGAGCTCTTCCGTAAACGAATTGCCAAGCGGGAACGAGTTACTGAAAAACAGAACCGCCTCACCTTTTTTACGATCTATGCTATAAAAAGTATTTCCAACACCACACCAATAGGCCGTTCCTGCATTCTGGATATTCTTTCTTCCTATTTGGTCAATCGCCCAAGCAACACTATATTTATTAGCCCCTAAAAAAGTAGTTTTTGGATTTATTAAAAAGGAATAATTAGGAGAAGGATCCGTTACGGTGGTAAATAAATCTCCTATGTTATTGGTAAACATCAAATCAACCGTTGATTTTTTAATGATTTGGCGGTTATTTAACGTTCCATCATTTAGAATACATCTAATAAATTGAGCGTAATCCTTAAAGGTACTAAATAGACCCCCGCCGCCACTAAAGGTCTTTAGATGTAAATCCTTATACTGAGAAACGGTGTCAGCTACAAAGTGATCGCCAGCTAATTGACCAAAGGTGGAAATCTCACTCACCAAATCATTTGGTACATTAAAGAACGTTCTGCTCATCCCTAGAGGTTGTAAGATATGATCCCGGAAATAGGTTTCCAGGTCCTTGCCAGATACTTTCTCCACAATCTTTCCTACCCAATCCGTACTAGTTCCATATTGCCAGCTTGATCCCGATTCGAATAACCTTGGCAAATCCGAATACGTATAATTTGCCGGCATATTCTTTGCGAATTTATCTAATCCATCGCTAAAGAATGGATAACCAAATCCAGCCGTATGAGTTAATAAATGTCTTAAGGTGATTGATTTTGTTGCCTTCACTAATTTCCCATCCTTCGTTAGAATTGGAATCGAAGCCATTTCTGGCATTAATTTGTCCAAAGGCTCATCTAATTGCAATTTACCTTGTTCCACTAATTGCAAAGCAGCTACCGAAGTAATAGCCTTCGTCATGGAATAAATTCGGAAGATATGGTTTTCGTTGATAGGCGTTTTTCCCGACCAAATTTTGTTACCGTGATTATATTGATAAAATACCCCTTTTTTATTAACGCCACCTGCAACAAAGGTGGGCAAGGGATTATTTTTGGATATACTTGTTAACAAATTATCAATCTCATTTTTCCGTTTAAACTGCGCATTTAGGGATGAATTGACGAATAGAACGAGGGCAATTGCGGTAGATAAAATTTTCATAATAAGGATGGTTTATACATTTATAACTTAATTCAGAACTATTATTGTGGTTTTAAAAAATCAATGACGATTTTAGAAACCATCTCAGATTTCTTATCAAAAACATTGTGAGGTGTATTAGGAAGTATACAAAGCTGACTCCCGTTAATCGTATTTTTTAAATGAAATACATGTTCTAATGTGACTAAATCCTTATCGCCATAAAGTAATAAGAATTTGTTTTTGATAGCCGCCAAATCCTTGTCGCTGATCACTTCTTTCGTAATCCACATATATTTTAATTGCAAAAAGGATTTTTCCCAGGTTTTGGCGTTAGGGGATAATTTATTGAATTCTGCTAACCACCCATTATTTATTCCTGCCGTTACCGGATCTACCTTCCATGATTTCACCCAATTAAGCATTCCAGCTCTGTATCCATCGGTATCAGAATTAGCGCCTATGGCAACCACCTTTTTTACTTTATCTGGGCGATCATGGGCTAAAATAAAGGCAGAGTTTCCTCCATCACTCCAACCCATGACGTAAGCACTGTCTAATTTCATTTCATCGATAAATGCGGCATAATAATCCGCAAAGATCTTGTAACTGATGGAGTCGACTTGAGGTGATCTTCCTTGTCCAGGGCTATCGATGGCATATACCTTAAACTGTTTAGATAAGGGCTCTATCACCTTCTTGAAGTTATTAATTGACCCCATCCCGCCATGTAATAATAGTAAAGGTTGACCTTGACCATATTCCTCGTAATAGAGGCTAGCGTTTTTAACTTTTAGGTATTTCCCGTTGTTTGATCCGTAAGGGATTTGGGCGAATGAACCAGCAGAAAATAGTAGTAAGAGGAGGATGGGTTTTAAAACTTTCATTATCATTTTATTTTTTATTCCCAGCAAAGGTTTGGCGCAAGATTTTACCCCCTTGAATGATAAACGTATCAGTTGCAAAAGTGTACTCTACCATAGGTGTTTTTGCAGACCAAGCAATGTAGAATAAATCATTTTTAACCGCAGTTTTAATCACATTAAAGGTGGAACCATTTGTGGGAAATGCCTTTACTATTTCGACAAAGGCCTTTCTAATTTCTGCTAAACCGCTATAGGTACCTTCAGGCGTAATGACAATGGATTCCTCTGTGTAGTCCGCTACGATATCATCTATATTATTCTCACCTAGCGCTTTACTATGGTGTTGAAATACGGCTAAAGTAGTAGCTTCATCCACTTTTTTCGGGCTATTTTGTCCAAAAACAAGCACCGAACTACCTACTAAAAGGGCAACTAATAAGATCTTTTTCATCTGAAAATTTAAGTTTATTTATTCTCTCTGTTTTTCTTCGCAGTCGCCAGGATATACCCTTTGATGTTTGAAATATCATTGTCACTTAGTCTTCCGCCAAACTTCGGCATACCCTTTGGCAAGAAAATACCGTCTCTCACAATTAGATGGAAAGCACCCATAATATCAGGGTGTGAATAGGTCAAATTAGGAATGGTTCCTCCAGGATTTCCTGCATTTAGGTTATGACATGGCCCGCAATATTTCCCAAATAAACCTGCACCTTTTGCGACTTGCTCGTCTGAAATTTCAATAGGTAAAGTTAAATATTCCTTCTTTGGCTCCTTTTCATACACTGGCATCGCTACATTTTTACCTATGGCGAAGGTGTATACCGTCCCTGGATTTATCTGTTCTGTACTTCGATTTGAAAGCCCTACAACTCCACCCCAACCCACAGCGATGGTAACATATTGAACTCCATCCACTAAATAGGTAATAGGAGGCGCAACGATGCCTGTACCTAGGTTTTTAGTCCAAAGTACTTTTCCCGTCTTAGCATCTAAGGCGTTAAAATCGCCTTCCGCATTGCCTTGGAAAACTAAATCTGAGGTTGTAAGTACACCCGAATTCCAACCAGTTTTCTCCGTTTTATGCCAAACTTCTTTGTTTAAAACGGGATCCCACGCAATTAATTTACCCAGTGACTTCACCACATAGGAATCCTTGTTAGTTGGATTAGCCGGATTACTTTTATTTCCAGTGCTCCAATGGTCCTTATCATAAACAAAATCCTGTTGGTTACCATGTGATGATGAACGTTCTCTAGCTGGAATATACACTAAATTCGTTTTCGGATTAAAGGCCATTGCTTGCCAATTGTGTCCTCCAAAAACACTCGGATAAATCTGTTCATTACTTTTTACATAACGGGCATTCGGATTCTCCACCGGTCTTCCCGTTTTCAAATCCACTTTAGAGGCCCAGTTCACATACACATAAGGTTCTGCTGACAACAACTCCCCTGTGTTCCGATCCAATACATAGAAGAAACCGTTTTTAGGTGCCTGCATCAACACTTCGCGCTTTTTGCCTTTGATTTCTAATTGGGTCAAAATGATTTGTTGTACCGCTGTAAAATCCCATGAATCACCAGGAGTGGTTTGGTAATGCCATTTTAACTTTCCTGTCTCTGCATGAATTGCTAAAATAGACGAAAGGTATAAGTTATCTCCGCCACCCGGGCTTCTAATTTCTCTATTCCAAGGGGATCCATTTCCCGTACCTACATAAATGAGTTTTAGTTTAGGATCGTATGCAAAGGCATCCCAAGCCGTTCCGCCACCACCGTATTTCCACCATTCTCCATTCCAGGTTTTAGCGGCTTCCTTCATCTCCGGATGCTCAAATCCATTCGCCGGATTCCCTGGAACAGTAAAGAATCGCCAAATCTTCTTTCCTGTCATTGCATCGTATGCCGTCACATAACCTCTCACACCGTATTCCGCGCCACTATTTCCAATAATTACCTTGCCATCCATGACGCGAGGCGCACCTGTAATCGTATAGGAGCGGTCATGTGAAACAGATAATACTTCCCATTTCTTCTTACCAGTGGCGGCATTGATCGAAACTAAACGTCCATCTAATGTCCCCACAAATATATTCCCTTTGTACATCGCCAAACCACGATTTACCACATCGCAACACGCTTTTTCGCCAAAGCCTTTAGGTACTTGCGGATCATAGGTCCATAATATCTTTCCTTTTCGTACATCAATCGCATACACCACGCTCCACGGCCCACTCAAAAACATGATACCGTCCACCACTAACGGTGTTCCTTCAATACCCCTTTTTGTGCCTAAATTTAAGCTCCATGCTAAGCCTAATTGGCTGACATTATCTTTTGTAATTTGTCCCAAAGGGCTAAAGCGCTCTTCTCCATAATTTCGGCCATACGTTAACCAATCACCAGAATTGTCATCAATAGTAGCTAATTGTAGATCTTGAACGGCACCCACGACTTTTGCAATGTGCAACGTACTGCCAGGAAGAGATTTTGTGATAAATGCGATGCTGCAAATAAAAAGAACAGCCGCTGTGAACAGCAGAACAAGTTTTTTCATAGTATTAAGGTTAAAGAACAGGTTATTAGTTTCTTTTATATACCAATAATACTAAATTAATTTTGACAATAAAAAATATGCCTATTAAAATTAGATTACCTCTTTTGTGGCAATGCACTCAACAATCTTTGGAGAAAACCATCCATCGATTTATCATCAATCCACCTCACTACTGCCACTAAATCATTCTCCTGATCCACATAAATCGCATTCGTTCCATTTCCAATATGTGCAAAAGCGGTGGCAGGAGCAGAAGGATACATCTTGCGATCCGTGTTTAAAAAGTAATTCATGAAGCCATAACCCGTATTTACAGTAGTAGGCGTGGTCGCTTTTCGAATCCAATCTTCGGATAAAATTTGCTTCCCATTCCAATTGCCTTTGCGCAAAGTCAATAAACCTAATCTGCCCATATCATATGCATTAATAAACATTCCTCCCCCAAAATGTCCTCCCCCACTCACCGATTGTATCATTTTACCATCCACAACTATCCAGGCATTTTTATAACCTGTCCAGGCCCACGTATTCGAGGCTCCGATAGGGTTCATCACATTTTCGCGCAATACTTCCGGTAAGGGTTTACGCCAAACCAAGGTCGCCGCCAAGGCCAACGCATTTACACGCGTATCGTTGTACTTAAATACCGTTCCGGGCTCAAATCGCTTTCTGGTGGTCCATTCAGCTACTTTATCCGAAGGCCGATCCGCCCAATCCGGCTTACCCCACAATACCCCTTCCCAATCACTAGTTTGTCTCAACAAATGATCCCAACTAATTTTTCGGTTATGCTCCGTCTCAAATGGATAGATAAATGATTTTCTAGCGATTGGATTTTCAGTTAACTGAGCCTCAGCGATCGCTACTTCAATAGGCGGCAAATAGCTAAACACTTTGTCATCTAAAGCACTAATTAATCCTTTATCATACGCGAGACCCACCACAGAGGAAACCATACTTTTCGTCACACTGTGCGCCATCTCTACCGATGAAGGATTTCCCCATTCCGCAATAATATATCCCTTGTAAATGATGATTCCAGCCGATGGACCACGATCCGCCATAGGCCCAATAGGGTCAGAAAACGGTTCCTTCCCAAATTGCATAGCTTGAGAAAGCCACAAATTCTTAGGCTGAGAAGTTTCATGTGTGATGGCAAAATTCACCGCCTCATTTACTTTATTGGTATCGATGTTGAAAAAAGCGGGCGACTTATGTTCCCAATTTTTAGCAGATGGATAATAGACTCCCTTCTGAGCCGAAGCATTCCACGCTGCAAACGCTGCTAAAACAAAGAGGATTTTTTTCATAGAGACTACTTCTGCATGTTGTATAAGAGCGTTTGAATTTTAAATTCATTGCCCGTTTTTACGAGTAAAAAAACATCCACTCCTTTGTGTGAGAATTTCCCATTCAGGTAAAATTCATAGGGAACCCAGGCGGTTGCAATTTCATGATCTATCAAGATAGGCCCCCAAGAAAGCACGCGCTCATCCATTTCACCGGGTTTTCTGGACAAAACACTTTGGACAAATTTCGATACAGGAAGATCTCTTACCGAATTCCCTTCCGGCCTCATCTGACTAATCTGCAATAAAGCAGTGCTCGTGAAACACGATTTCAAGGCTACTGAATCCACGGCTTTCATCGCAGAAAAGGTTTTCAAAATAACGGCTTTGATTTGGTCTTCCTCTGCCGATTTTTGTTGAGCATTTAGTATATATGGGCCCAATAATAAGAGTAGTAGTAATTTTTTCATCGCTTAAATAATTCGTCTAAATACTTCGCTAAGCTGTAATCCTTTTCCGTCACCTGATTGCCCGCATCGTGTGTTGTAATGGTTACCTGCACCCGATTGTAGGTGTTCGACCAAGTGGGGTGATGATCCGTCTTGCTGATATAAGGAGTAGCGTCCTGCATGAATTGCATCGCATCTTCGAATGTTTTGAATTCGAAGGTTTTCTCAAGGGATTGATTCGTTGTTTTCCAGGTAGTCATCTAAATGGAATTAATTGGGGATGTCTTCCGGTTTAATGTGAACGATTTTATCGCCCTGCATCACCACTAATTCCGAATTCTTCTCTTTTTTGAAGGCGATGAGGTCCGCTTTTACGCGTTTCATGCCTATCTCCAACTTTTCTGAGGTAGACATATTTTTTTTCACTAGACTTGATTTAGCTGTTGCCATTTTTCTAAGTTGTAAATGATTACGAATTTTTCTCTTGTTTTCTCTGCCATTAACTCCGTAACTAAGTTAGAATTATCATATAGAAACCACTCATCTACCAATGGCAAATATATATGAAACAAATTAGTAATGCCTGATTTATAGCGCCTTTCTATTACATCGGGTGGAATGTTATGGCCACCTTCTTTAACGCGAGTGACCACGCGGGCTTTGGCAAGCTCAATAGATCTAAGCCAAAAGAATAATAGAACAACTTTAAAGCCCTTTTCTTTAGCCCTTTGAATCAATCGATGATACGATTTAGCTGCTAAAGTAGTTTCAAAAGAAAAAGAGGTCTCCATTTCCATGAGCTCATCAATTCGATGCAACATGATGCGGCCGGCATCGAATGCCACAGACTCAGGATGAATTGGAGATAGCTCTTTTGCAATTTCATCCGCATTCACGAATTCATAGCAATCAAGCACATAGGGTAAAATAGTTAAGGAGGCTGTCGTTTTGCCAGCTCCATTGCAACCCGCGATGATGTACATATTTTTATCCACTTGGTGAAGGTAGCTGGTTAAAACTTTGTTTAACCAGATAAAACTGATAATTTGAAACGCAATTGACTAAACCCATGAAATACCTTTTTCTCTTCCTTTCCTTTGCCACTTTCGCGCAAGACATCCATTTCAAATCCATTCTAGTCGATACCCACAACGATTGCTTGACGGCCTGCATAGAGAAGAATGTGTCATTAGATCAGGATTTAAGTGGGATAAATCACTCGGATTTAGCGCGATTTAAGAAGGGCGGGGTGGATTACCAGCTGTTTTCGGTTTGGTGTGACGGGCAGAAAGTGAATCCTTATGCATGGGCCATGCGCGAGATGGATAGCTTGTATGCGGTGGCAGCGAGAAATCCGGATAAAATGGTGATTGCCAAAACTTGGAAAGACATCAAGCGCGCCTTAAAAGAGCAAAAGTTAGTAGCACAATTCGGCGTCGAAGGCGGGCACATGATCGATGGTGATCTGCAGAAACTAGAGACATTCTATAACCGCGGGGTTCGCTACATGACCCTTACTTGGAATAATTCTCCTGGCTGGGCGAGCTCCCATGCGGATGAGAAAAATCCGGATTTTAAGGAGAAGAAGGGACTGACGGATTTTGGCAAAACGGTCGTGCAGAAAATGAACCAACTGGGAATGATCGTAGATGTCTCGCACGTGGGTGAGGCGACATTTTGGGATGTCATCAGTACGACGAAAAAACCTATCATTGCTTCTCACAGCAACGCTTACAGCATTTGTCCCGTTTCTAGAAATCTGAAAGACGATCAAATTATCGCCATCGGAAAGAATGGAGGAGTCATCCATTTGAACTTCTTTTCTGGATTTGTGGATATTGATTTTTCCAAAAAAGATGCGGCCTTTCGTAAAATTCATGCCGCTGAAATCGACTCCTTAATCAAATCGGGCATGCAAACGGAATATGCTTTCACCGTCGTTTCGGATAAATACCCACAAGAGAGTGGAGCCATCAAACCAGACCTAGAACAATTGATGAAGCATTTTGACCACATCGTAAAACTCATTGGGGTAGATCACGTGGGATTAGGCTCTGATTTTGATGGCATTAATTCGGCTCCAAAGCAGCTGAAAACAGTACTTGATTATCCTCTTTTTACTCAGGCTCTAATCGCGCGAGGCTATTCGAACAAGGATATCAAAAAGGTATTAGGGGGTAATTTTTTACGCGTATATAAGGCAAATAGATAATCGGACTAACTAAACAGATCCATCGCCAATCGAAACGTGTTGCAGTGGGCTTCCACGATATCTTTTATGTCAGGTGAATAGCCGCCACCCAGTGCAACAACCACAGGTATTTGATGCTGTTTACATAAGCTGAAAACGAAACGATCACGTTGCTTGCAATCAGCCAAACTCACAGACAATCGACCTAACTTATCTGTTTCTAAGATGTCCACACCGGCCAGGTAAAAAATAAAATCAGGATTTTCCTCTTCTATCAATCGCGGCAGTGTTTCAGTCAAAATCGATAAATAAGCGTCTCCGTCTGTACCATCTACTAGCCCAATGTCGAGATCCGATTTCTCTTTGTGAAAAGGATAATTTGTGGCTCCGTGCATACTAAAAGTAAAAACACGCGATTCATTTTGCATCAGAGCGGCAGTGCCATTCCCTTGATGCACATCTAAATCAACTATCAGAATTTTATGGGCCAAACCGCGCCTCAACAAATAAGTAGACGCAACAGCCATATCATTTAAAAGACAAAAACCCTCTCCTCTGTCTGCAAAGGCATGGTGTGTGCCACCCGCTACATTCAAAGAAACTCCAGATTCGAGGGCAAAATGACAAGCATCAATGGTGCCTTGAGTAATGATTAACTCCCGGCGGACAAGCTGATCTGATTGCGGAAAACCTATGCGGCGTTGTTCAGATGGACTGAGTGATTGTTCTTGTAACTTTGTTAGATACTCTTTTTCATGTGTCCAGAGAATTACTTCCTCAACACACTCTTTAGGCGAAAAAAATTGTTCTGGACTGCAGGTGCCTTCGTGGATTAATTGAGCAGGAATTAACTCATATTTCAACATAGGAAACCGGTGGTTTTCCGGTAATTCATGCGCATAAATGGGATCAAATGCAATTCTGATCATACAAAATGTAGATGCTTATTTCTTATGTTGTGATTGTTCTACTTCTACTAATGAAATAAAAGGAAACAATTGAAAAAGCAAAACCGACAAAAATCAACAGATAATTTACGGGCCTTTCCGAGGTCAAAGACATCCTCAATAAAATCGTAGTAATGATAAAACTGGCATTTCTAAAAATTGAGAAAAAGGAGAAATGGTACAGGAACGAAACCAACAGTAAAAATACGTCAACAAAAATCATCACCGTAAAAAACTCACTATAAAAAACAGTATTAGGATTAGGATAATTTTGATTTGTT
>CAILUB010000004.1 GCA_903837305.1 uncultured Cytophagaceae bacterium | reverse complement strand
TGCGGAATAGAAAGCAACCTGTTCTTCTATTGGACCACCTATTGGACCACCCATTGGACCACCCATTGGACCAACGGCTATTAATTCAACTGGTAGGATAGCTTTAAAGATTGTTACCTGCACCCCACCCTCTTTTTCAATAATTTCCGGCTCCGGTAGTTCCGCCTCTTTGCAAGCACTTAGTATCTTTAAGGTGTACGGCACACCAAGCATCATTGGATCAAAGCTAGGTGAGTAATGCAAAAGTCCAAAAAATTGATTTTAGTCTTTTCTGAATCATTTTCAAAGTTTCCAAAATAGCTTCCTCTTTGGGAAATTCTCCATATACTAGGTTTTTGAATTCACTTTGATAACTTGTTTTTAATTCTCCCCACACCTGTTCTACGTCTTTGAAAATAAGCGCTTCGTTGGGATGGTGAACCAACCACTGGTTGTTTGATTTAAAACTCAACCCATCATCATTCGCTACTTTCAAAAGCATGGAATCAAAATCTTTGGATTGAAAAAAAATCAAATATTCCTCTCTCCTTAGAAGTTGGTGAAGATCGTAGACATGTCTAATTTTCTTCTTCAAATCATTGATTGGGTTTTTTTGGTACGAAAAACGAACTAGGCTCATAATTTTCTCACAAATGGTTCGGCTAGGCTCTAAAACAGGCAATTCAAAAGCGTGAAGGTCGTATTCACTAAGCATTTTTGATTGCCCTTTCGAAAGCATCATTTGACCAACCATTGAAGTAATGGATTTGATTGAATAGGGTTCGTGATAACCAAGCCAAGTAGATTCCAAAATTATGACATCCCGAACTTGCCCAAATTCACCTATAAATTTCTTCTCAAAGGTGTGAACAGTTTTCCGGTTTCTGCCCATTTTGTGGGTAATCCCTTTTAGGTCTACCTGCGGTAAAACAGTCCCTAGTAAGGCACTAATTGATTTTAGTTTTGATTTTAATTTGTAATCTGACTCACCCTCCTTCCTCAGGACTACCAAATCAATATCTTCCGAGAAGCGTTCAATCAGATTGTAACACTTAGATAGTGCTGTCCCACCCTTAAAGACAGCATCTTTTCCTAGTTCATTCTTGAAAATGGTGCTCAATGCATAGGTGACCCAATAGTCCTTTTCCACATAAATAGCTGGGATCATCAATTGGTCAGCTGTACCCTGAACTGCCTGTCTAAACAAGGTTTTGTTAAGGTGCAACCTCATTTAAGGTTCCATTTTTCAGTTGTGGATAATACTTTTGCGACACCAGGTAGTTTATACCGGGTAATCGGATTCAATGATTTAGCTAATGGTGCTGTAGCTGTCTTGTACGTTAACTGCTCAAGTAATGCCCCTAAAAGTGCGCGGGTGGCTGGAGGATAGTTTAAGGACAGGCGAACCAACGAGACCAAGTCTTTCTCAGCGAAATTTATAAGGATGGCTAGCAGCCTTCTACAAGATTGTTCAACAGTGGAATCTGGTATTTTCTTGATGTAACGAATTGCGTCAAGTATTTGTAGAAAAGGAATATTTCCTTTTGTAATCGGATTGGATTGCCTGATGATCGCAATGGAATAACGCTCTCGATTAAAATTCGGCCGAATTTGATTTTTCCCGATTTGGACAGAATTGCTAACCTGCGTACTCAGTCCTAACTGGTTGTAAATGCTGTAACCCGTCAAATAACCTACAATTTTCCCTCTTTCTTTAAGTAAATCCTTCACAATTTGTTCCTGATTCGGCTGGAGGGTACCAAAAGGGGTGTTTTCAGGTTTGTAAAATTTACCTTTGGCCAACTTACTTAGTTTACCTGAAGCCACCATTCGATTTAAGGCTTTGATTACGGCCTCTTTCCGACTTACCTCTTTCAAAATTTCAGAATAGGTGAATACATGTCCATTTGGAAGCCTATCAAGTTCACTCTCCAAGTAATCAGTTGTTTTCATGGTTTAAATTAAATCATAAAATTACATTTTTTGTCCAGTTTTTATGTAAAAAAACTAGACTTTTAGATTCATAATTATTTTGAATTATTGAGACATCTCTTTATTTCTTCGATTGCCACTAATTTTCTTTGATTTATAAACCCTTTCAAGGCATCATTTTGAAAGCAATTCATCTAAACAAACCAAGCTAGGAGAAGGAGCAGATTAAAAAATCAGTCAAAAAAATTTCCCTTAAGAAGACTTGCCCGTTCCTCTTAAAGACTATCTAAAAAAGTAGATAAAAAAATCACCCTTTTGTCGCCCCATCTCCTGCTTGGTAAGTGATGGAAAGATACCCTTAAATGGCTTCGATGGTGAAAAATGGGGAACATGGAAAGCATATTGTTTTAGTAAAAAATACTAAAAAACGGTTTTTAGGGAATCGTATTAGTAGATTTTACTAAAACAAAGTTGGAAAGATCCCTTTTTAGTAAAATCTGCAAAAAATAGTTTAAACCCAACAAAAAGGCGGGAGCACAATCCATACAAAAAATCCAGTTTCTACTCGTAAAATAAGACCATGGGAATTCTCCCAGCCCAGGTTTACTTCAGGACAGGAAGCAGTACCTCTACCTTGCCATCAATTCCCGCCGGGATAGGAAGACCCAAAATGTGGCAGAGCAAGGGATAGATGTGGATGTTTTGAAAAGGCTCCAGCTTCAAGCCTTCCTTGATTTGAGGCCCTTTGGCATAAAAAATCCCCCACATATCTCGGTAAGATGGGCTAAATCCATGCTCCCCAAAGATTTCCGTTTGGAAGCGGGCAGCATTAGTTTGGTAGCGCATCATGCCCGAGGCATCGGCCAAGTAGTAGCCCTCCTTGGGCAGGATCAGCAAATCTCCCTTACGCTGAGGGAAGGCAGCCAAGTCACTGTAATTGGCGGTGGTAGTCAGGTCATCAACGGTGATGTGTTGATTTCTACCTAGAAGCAATTTGATCACTTCCTTTTTCTTTTTAGGATCTTCCAAGTGAAGATGGGCCAAGGCCCCATTGTTGACCACGCGAGCAGAGATCCCTTCCGTCAATTGATCCAGCGGTATCAAGTGATCTTTCTTGACAGGTGCCATGCCATGGT
>CAILUB010000003.1 GCA_903837305.1 uncultured Cytophagaceae bacterium | reverse complement strand
GTAGATATTCTAAATGAGCAACCGGTTAAAGTACGTGAGGAAGTAATCGCGCTTTTAAAAGACCGCGAGCAAGCTCGTTTCATCATAGACTTAATGCATTACGATGAAGACTGCGCTGGTGGTTTAATGCAGAAAGAGTTAATCAAGATTAATATTTCCCAAACCGTAACCGAATGTGTGGAGGAAATCCGCAAGCAGGCAGAGGATGTGGAAAAAGTATATTCCGTTTACGTCATTGATGACGACGGACTTTTATTAGGTACCGTTTCTTTAAAGAAAATCATCTTAGCGAAGCGCGGTTCTAAAATCGCAGACGTCTACGATGCGGATGAAATTGTTTCGGTTCAGACTTACGCTTCTGGTGAAGAAGTAGCCGATTTAATGCAGAAATACGACTTAGAAGCGATACCGGTAGTCAATATTCAGGGACGTCTTTTAGGCCGAATCACCATCGATGACGTGGTCGATTTCATCACAGAATCCGCACAAGAAGATATTCAGGTCATGGCCGGTATCTCGGAAGACGTGGAAGAAGATGACTCTGTTTGGTTATTAGTGCGTTCACGCCTGCCTTGGTTGATTGGTGGTATGGTGGGTAGTTTTTTGGCAGCTAAAATCATCGATCGTTTCGACGACACCATCTCTCTTTTACCTGCCATTTCTGCCTTCATTCCCTTGATCGGTTCGACCGGTGGAAATGTAGGAATACAGTCTTCTTCCTTAATTGTGCAGTCTTTAGCAGATAAAAGCGGTTTAGATACCACCTTGTGGAAACGTCTCCAGAAAGTGTTATTAGTTGCATTAATCAACGCATTAATCGCAGCGATATTCGCTTTTGGATGTTCTTTATTAGTAGATTCAGGCCAAATCATGTTATCCATGACCGTTTCCATCTCGCTTTTCGCGGTGGTTATGTTAGCTAGTTTAATGGGGACCATCACTCCATTGGTTTTAAATCAAATGAAGATTAATCCAGCGGTGGCAAGTGGACCTTTCATCACCACGACGAACGACATCCTAGGCTATGGAGTTTATTTCTTGATCGTCTACCTACTCTTGTAAATATGATTGCCGTTATTCAACGCGTAAGTCAAGCCACCTTGCATATCGATAGTGCAATGCAGGCCTCCATTCAGCAGGGATTTGTGGTACTTCTAGGCATTCACGTGGATGACACGACGGATGATGTGGCTTATTTAGCCGGAAAAATTGCTGGATTACGTATATTCTCTGATGAGGAGGGCAAAATGAATCTAGATTTACAGGCCATCAACGGCGAGCTCTTATTAGTGAGCCAGTTTACCCTTCAGGCGGCGACTCGCAAGGGAAATCGACCCAGTTTTCTTGATGCGGCCAGACCAGAAGAGGCGATTCCTCTCTATGAACTGATGATCTCGACTTTATCAGATAAACTTGGTAAAAAGATCCAAACTGGCGTCTTCGGTGCTGATATGCAAATTAATTTAACAAACGACGGGCCAGTCACCATCATCCTCGACTCTAAAAACCCCTAATTATGACGATTTCAAACGCACAACAGCAAGTAGACGAGTGGATTAAGACCGTAGGCGTTCGCTATTTTAGTGAATTAACCAATATGGCCATGCTTACCGAAGAGGTAGGAGAAGTCGCTCGCATCATCGCGCGTCGCTATGGAGAACAATCAGAGAAAGAATCCGATAAGAATAAAGACTTAGGAGATGAGATGGCTGATGTCCTTTTCGTGCTGATCTGTCTGGCTAACCAAACAGGCGTTAACTTAGAAGAGGCTCTGAAACAGAACCTCTTAAAGAAGACGGAGCGTGATGCTGACCGCCACAAGAATAATCCCAAACTAGCTTAACGAACGGGTATTTGACTAGATTCAATCTTCTTAGCGATTCCCTTCCCCTCTTCTTTAGATGGAATGTAGGGCTTCAAAATCGTTATTTGTTCTAATACGGGATTCATTTGCTGAATGAAAGGATGGCGTACATCGAATTCCGCTTCACCCGATACTTTAGAAAATTCTTCTACTGAAATGTTTTGGCGTTTGTTGCGGAAGGAAACCAAATGAGTTAACGTGCTGTCTCCAGCTAATTTACCTCCTTCCCAGGATACTACCGAGCCACCGTGTGCCCAACCAAAACCAGAGATCGTAAAGTTTTTTGAATTCAATTTCTCCACTTCCTGTAAAGGCAATCCTAAAAACAAGCCAGAAGCCGTTTTCCAGGAAGAACTTTCCCCTTGAATACTCACATCAGAAATTTTACCCTCGTGAAAGAATACGTTCGCTTGCTTAGGCGTACCTGGAAAAATGATCGCTCCTTTCAACGTATCATCTCCCGAGATAATGGCTGTATCCAGAATGACAGACTTAGAACCATATTTAGAGACTAAGCCTTTGGCATCTATACAGGTCAATACTTCATTTAAATTCTCAGTAGGAATGCTCACTTCCGAGTTAGATCCACAAGAAGCCAAAACGGCCAACGACAACAAGTGTATAATTTTTTTCATGGTTACAGAATTAGAGTTAAAATTACCTAAGCTTAGGGACAGAAGCAAGCTAGAAATATTCCAAATAAGCTCAGCAAAATAATTGCAAGCCCTTAACGTTTATCGAATTATGAGTATATTTGTTTTAAAGCTTAGCATTTACCTGATTATGATTCGAATACTTTTGTTGTCTCTTCTTTCTTTTTTTCTCTATCAGCCTACCAGTAGTGGACAACAAATGTGGTTTCAAAAACAAAAGCGTCAACAGGGATACAAAGGAGCCCCTTTTCAGGCACATAATTCCATTACCTTAGGTGCAGGAAGTTCGCAATATTTCTATTCGAATCAGGATTTAGGCTATTTTTCTAATTGGATCAATTCGAAAACCTCCTTTAATTTAGGAGCGAGTTTCACCCGACATTTTCACAAAAAATTCAGTTACCGATTTAGCGGCAATTTCATTCAATTAAAGGGCGAAGAGGTATCATTCACAAAAATTCCTACGGACATCACTTTGCAAAATATGGTTTTTTCGACTAGTAATAATATCATCGAAATCAGCGCAAAAGGCCTATATGAAATTTTGGGAAATGACGAATATGTGCTCAAAAGAAGTCCCATCAAACCTTATATCTCACTTGGAATTTCAGTCATATCCAATAACCCAAGTATTTCAAGAGTAGATGGCACAGGTTATTCAGGAGGATTGAAAAGCGCTCCTAAAACCTTGAATTATTATCTTCAACCTCCCTCACCCATACCAACACCAGCGCCTCTACCTACATTAAGTACTATTCCGGAAACCATAACGAATCCCGCTGAAGTGGTCCCATCCGTTGGAATCGCCATTCCACTTCATTTGGGTTTACGGTACAAATTAAATGATAAAATTGACTTTGGTTTTGAGTTAGGCTACTTAACTAATTTAACCCCAAGTATTTTCCCCCAACTGGCTAGTACAAATACGGATAAAGTATTTAACCCAAAATTGTTAATTCCGGCTAAAAGACCCTACACAACGGATCATGTCGTTACAACACAATTCCAAATCATATTTCACATACCTTCACCCAAAGAATGCCCTCCATTACCGAGGTAACATAAACAACTAGATTTTGACATTTGAAGAACTCGGGCTCAGCCCACAAATATTAGACGGTATTAGTTCCATGGGATATAAAACCGCTACGCCGGTTCAATCCCAAGTTATACAACCCATATTAGCGGGCCGCGACATTTTAGCCTCAGCCCAGACAGGAACTGGTAAAACGGCAGCCTTTCTTTTACCCATCATCCATAAATTAATCACAGAACCTCATCCGGAGGATCACATCAATGCCCTGATTATCGTTCCAACCCGTGAACTAGCGATTCAAATCGCCGGAAATATGGAAGGATTAGGCTATTTCGCTAATGTAAGTTCGATTGCCATATATGGTGGAGGGGATGGAAATTCCTTTACCACTGAGAAAACAGCGTTAACGAGCGGTGTAGATATCGTAGTTTGCACTCCAGGTCGCATGATTGCCCATTTAAATATGGGATATGTGAACTTAAAGCACTGTAGTTATTTAGTATTGGACGAGGCGGATCGCATGCTCGATATGGGATTTTCGGATGATTTGATGAAGATTATTTCATTCTTAACTGAGAAGCGTCAGAACTTGTTGTTCTCGGCGACATTTGCGCCTAAGATGAAGACTTTGGCCCAAAAACTATTAGATAATCCGGTTGAAATCAATATCGCCGTTTCGAAACCCCCAGAGCAAATTGTTCAGGAGGCTTTTGTAGTGTATGAAAAACAGAAAAGTCCGCTCGTAAAGCACCTATTAAAGTTGCAAGATTATACCCGCGTGATTGTTTTCTGTTCTAAAAAACAAAACGTCAAATCCCTCACCTCGGATTTAAAGCGTGCTCGTTTCTCGGTGGAGGAGATTCACTCTGATTTAGAGCAAGAAGTACGTGAACAAGTTTTACAAGATTTTAGAAATAAGAAAACGAAGATTTTAGTAGCTACCGATATCTTAAGTCGGGGTATTGACATCGACGAAATCGAATTAGTGATCAATTACGATGTGCCTAATGACGGCGAGGATTATATCCACCGCATCGGTCGTACAGCGCGGGCGCAGACAAAAGGAACGGCATATACCTTTATTACAGAATCTGAGCAACGTAAGTTTAAGACCATTGAGGATCTCTTAGAGAAAGAGGTAACAAAAGCGGCCGTTCCGGAGGAATTTGGAGAGACGCCGGAATATAATCCGGCTGCTCAAAAGAGCTCATTTGGCGGATATAAAGGTAAGTCTGGCGGTAAGCCGGGTGGTGGCAAGTCTGGTGGTAAATTTTGGAAAAAGAAATAAATGAGAATACTGACTTTTTTGTTGATAATTAGCTTCACCAGCTGGGCTCAAGATACCACCCAACACATCGTAGCGGGTAGATCGAATGCGAAGATTCAACAAGAAAAGCCCTATGTTATCCTTATTTCAGCTGATGGATTCCGTTCCGACTTTTCCCATAAATACGGAGCTAAATTCCTTCAATCAAAAGAGTCAACAGGTGTAAAGGCAAACTACATGCAGGCCTCCTACCCCACCTTGACATTCCCTAATCACTATTCCATCGTTACCGGGTTGTATCCTGCGCACCATGGTTTGGTGGATAACACCTACTTAGACGTGAATTCAGGTCAAGAATACCGAATGGCTAACAAGAAAATGGTGGCTGAAGGAAAATGGTATGGGGGGACGCCACTTTGGGTGTTAGCGGAGAAACAGCAGATGATGGCAGCTAGCTTCTACTGGGTCGCATCAGAAGCGAATATTCAAGACACTTATCCCTCTTATTATTATGTTTATAACGAAGTTATTGACATCAAAACACGTATTGCGCAGGTCAAAAATTGGCTTTCGCTGCCGGCAGAAAAAAGGCCTCATTTAATTACCTTTTATTTTCCCGAGGTAGATCATGATGCACATGAATATGGCCCTGAAGATCCACGCGTTAAGAACTCTGTACAATTTGTGGATCAAGCGATAGCAGATTTAGAGGCAGCGGTAGCCCCTTTAGGGTTGCCCATCAACTTCGTTTTTGTCTCTGATCACGGAATGAAGGAGGTGGATAATGTAAATACGATTGGCAAACCTGCTGCCTTGAATACATCTGCGTTTCAAGTGCCTTGGGGCGATGCTTTGTTGCACGTTTATACCAAAGATCCTTCAAAAATTGATTCTACCTACCAGGAATTGAAGAAAGATACCCGATTTACAACGTTTCTGCTGGACGAGACGCCTGCACATTGGCATTACCGCAAATCAGATGATCGCTTTAATCGTTTAGGAGATCTTTTATTAGTGCCAAAACTCCCTCAAGTATTTAACCTTTCCACTCGCAAAACCTCTAAAGGCAAACACGGTTTTGATCCCGCATTGCCAGAAATGCGTGCTAGTTTCCAGGCATGGGGGCCTTCCATTAAATCTGGTCTTATAGTAGACGGATTCGAAAATGTGAATGTCTATCCTTTTGTGGCCAAAATCCTCGGATTACACTACGATCCAAAGGCTATTGATGGGCATAGTAGTGTGCTTCAGAAAGCTTTGAAATAACGTTTAATTCGACACAAATATTTCGTCCACGTGCTTTTTGATATTGGCCGCAATTTTCTCCGTAGGTAAATCATTTGCGTCGTTACCAAAAGGATCCTCAATTTCCTCCGCGATTAATTCCAGACTAGCTAATACGTAAAAAATAAATACTACCACAGGAATCACATAGTAGCTCAGAATAAAGGTGTAGCTAAATGGCAAAGTCATCACATAGAAGAAGATAAATTTCTTAATGAAAGCACTATAGGAATAAGGAATAGGCGTATTTTTGATACGCTCACACGCACCGCATACGTCTGTAAAAGATTGTAATTCGGAATTGATATAGAGCAGTTGATGTCCTGAGATTTTTCCCGATTTATATAATTCATCCGTCTTTTTAAAGAGCATTTTCGCCACCTGATTTGGTTTATGTTTCGCGTGGTCAATATCTAAATCAAGGCCTTCGAAAAGGACTAAACCTGCTTCATCATCAGCTAAATATTTTTGAAGAATGTGAGCATATAAAGGAATCACTTTTTGGAAAAAGTGACGATCTATTTCATTTTCTAAGGTGACTGCTATTTTTAAGGCTAAATTTCTACTATTGTTCACTAAAGTACCCCACAATTTTCGCCCTTCCCACCAACGATCATAGGCCGTATTAGTCCGATAGGCTAGTAATAAAGAGATAACAAATCCTAACATACTGTGCATCACAGAAATGTTTTTGACTAAACTGTCTTCTCCAAGATGAAAAACCTCTTCTTCTAAAAAGCAAACCAAACCTGAATACACCCCAATTAAAACCATCAAAGGCAATAATTTTCGAAACGTATCCGATTGATGAAAACGAAAAATAAAGGTTATCCAGTCTTTCGTATTGTATTTAACCATTTAAAATACTTATTTCTTAAAACTTATCTTCCAAATACTTCCATTCAAATCATCACATACAAACAAAGAGCCATCAGGTCCTTGAGCTAAACCACATGGACGATGTTCAATGGGCCCAGTCGGTTTAGCTAAATCCTGGCCCGAAAAATTATCTGCAAAGATCTCCCATGGCCCAGACGGTTTTCCATTTTTAAATGGAACGAAGGCTACAAAATAACCCTTCTTTAATTCTGCTGATTGACCATGAAATGCGACAAATGCCCCATTTTTGTAGCGGGCTGGAAAGCTATTTCCCGTGTAAAATAAGATATCGTTTGGTCCCATATGTGCAGGAAAAGCAACCTCAGGATCCAAAGCTTTTTCTCCACCCGTCTTCTTCCCGTCTCCTCCATACTCAGGAGCTACTATTTTCTTTTTTTGGATATGATCATAATAGATATAAGGCCAGCCTGCATCATCACCCACCTTTTTGAATTCGTACATCGCTTCAGAAGGAAGCTCTTGGCTTTGTTTTGGCGTATAATATTGTGGATAAAAATCATGGAATTGACCACGTCCGTGAGCCATTGCAAATAATGACTTTGTCGAATTATTCCAAGTGATGCCTACCGCATTCTTTAACCCAGTAGCAAAACGCGTTCCGTCAGCGAAACCTTGATTCAATTTAGCTGCATCAAAACGCCAAACACCACCCGCAGAATCTAAAATCGCACAAGGACTCATCCCTTTTCCAGTCCCGGGCTCTCTGCACGAATCATTCCATGATCCGATGGTCACATACATATGCTTACGATCCTGATCAAACGTAAAAGACTTCGCATTATCCCGACCATGATCTGGCAATCCATCCACAATCGTTTCGAATTTAGTCCAATCCGCTACCTCGCCCTTTTCATTTAATCGATAGCGAAATACTCCTTTATTAGAAGAAGCATAAAAGTAATCATCATGTATTGCTATCCCTGTCCCTGTATAATTCCCTAAGAGGGCTTGTTCTTCATACACTCCATCTTTATCCTTGTCTTTCAACATGACAATTCCTTTACCCTCTTTCAATTTGGATAATTTGGCATATACATCGCCCTGCTTCGAAACAGCTAAATGACGCGTAGCACCCAGATCTTTACCAATTTCATCGACTTTAAAACCGGTAGGTACTTTAATTTCTTGAGCAAAAAGTAGAGAGGGTGCTAGAAAGCACAGGCATAGGATTTTCTTCATAGTATTTAAATAGGTTGCCTAAAGATAGAAGAAAAAACAAAAAAGACCTGCACTTTCGTACAGGTCTTTTCATTTATGTGGTCGCGTAGGGATTCGAACCCCAAACCTTCTCATCCGTAGTGAGATGCTCTATCCAGTTGAGCTACGCAACCATTGCCCTTTCGGGATTGCAAAGGTAGAATTTCTTTGGCAAAATGAAAAACTATCCTCTAAAATTTTCAAAAATTATTTCCCTTTGAAGTGAGGAGCTCTTTTCTGGATAAAAGCAGTCACACCTTCCGCGAAGTCTTCGCTGTGCCCGAGGATTGTTTGCTCCTCTGCCTCAGAGGCTAGTGTCGCTACTAAATCCTGATTATAAGCCCTTTGCAAGCTACGCTTCATTAACGAGATTGCTAAAGTAGCTTTCTTTGAGAAGGTAACCGCCGTTTCTTGTACCTTAGCCTCCCATTCAGCCCCTGAAACGACTTCAGCCACTAATCCTATCTCTTTCGCCTCTTTTGCCCCCACCTTCCTACCGGTAGTCGCTAAATCAAAAGCCCGGTGATAACCCACAGACTGCATTAAAAAGGCCGTTGAACCCGCGTCCATGGCTAAACCTATTTGGACAAATAATTCAGAAAAATACGCATCCTCGTGCGCCAGGATATAATCACAGGCTAAGGCTAAACTACAGCCTGCACCCGCCGCTACCCCATTAATTGCTCCAATAACGGGTTTGTTTAAACCACGCAAGGCAGTAATCATCGGGTTGTAGGTAGCACGCAACACATTTCCCAGATTAGGGTCACTCACTCCGGACTTCAAGTCTGCTCCCGAACAAAAGGCTTTACCCTCTCCCGTGATCACTAAAACACGCACCTCGTCGTCTATTTGCGCGGCTTCGGCTACTTCCCTGATTTCATGAATTAATCCGGCGTTCAAGGCATTATAAACCTCAGGACGGTGTAAAGTCAAGGTCCAGATGGGACCGTTGCGGTGGAGCTTTAAGTAGTTGAAAGTCATAGCTTATGCAAATTCATATTTACGAATTAAATCAAATTCATTTTTCTTTAATCTCAATTCCTCTTCAATATCAAAATCATCCTGCAAACCCATCCAGAATTTCACAGAATTACCAAAAAACAAAGACAAACGCAAGGCTGTGTCTGCCGTCACACGGCGGCGACCTTTTAAAATTTCTGAAATACGTGTTTGAGGTATATTAATTTCTTTCGCTAAGCGATAGGCAGAAATACCCATAGGAACTAGAAATTCCTCTAATAAAACCTCTCCAGGGTGTATGTTTTTCAAGTTTTCCATATCAATGATAATCTACAATTTCTACTTCTTCTGCTGAGTTATTTAACCATTTGAAAATAATTCGCCACTGATCGTTTATGCGAATACTATAGAATTCAGATGCAGAACCAGAAAGCTTTTCTAATCGATTTGCAGGTGGAATTCGCAAGTCATTAATATTCTCTGAGGCTTGAATCATACGTAATTTTCTACGCGCAATTTCTTGAATTTCAAATGGTAAGCGTTTCGACCTCTCTCCATTCCAAATTTTTAAAGTTTCTTTAGAACCGAAGGATTTGATCATAATGACGTATCACGTTACTAACTCCAAAGGTAAGTAAATTACATTGAATTCCTAATCAAGAAACTGATTATAAATGTTTCCTCAACCTCGCCACCGGAATCCCCAGCTGATCGCGGTATTTAGCGACGGTTCTGCGCTTCACGACAAAACCGCGCTCGAGTAATAATTGCTCTAAATCCTCATCTGAATGCGGTTCTGAGCTAGGTTCTTGCTCGATAATCTCGCGTAAGATGTTCTTCACTTCACGAGTAGAGAAATCCTCGCCAGATTCGTGGGTGATGCCTTCGGAGAAGAAGTATTTTAGAGGATAAATGCCAAAATCGGCTTGTACCGACTTCGCCGAAACCACCCGAGAGACCGTGGAAATATCCATTTCGATCATGGCGGCGATTTCCTTCATCTTCATTGGCTTTAAAACGGATTCATCTCCCGTTAAAAAGAAATCATATTGCTTCGCTACGATACTCTCCATGGTTTTCATCAAGGTACCTTGGCGTTGCTGAATGGCAGAAATAAACCAAGAAGCGGAATCTAATTTGTGTTTAATAAACGTAACGGCCTCTTTGATATCCTTTTGCTGCTTGTCGCCTTTGTCGTAGGTCTGCAACATTTCTTGGAAAGCACGGGAAACACGAAGTTCAGGAGCGTTTTTGCCGTTAATTTTGATCTCTATTTTGCCATTCTGATTCGTGATGATGAAATCTGGCTGTAAATAAGGGGCAATGGGCGCGTCGTCTCCCCCACCTGGTTTGGGATTCAAATGGGTGATGACTTGCATCGCCTTTTTGAGCTCCTCTTCTGTGATGGAAAGTTTGGTCAATAAAATACTGAAATGCTTTTTGGAAAACTCCTCGAAAAAATCATCCACTAAACGGATGGCGATCAGATGAGGTGGTGCGTCTGACTCTTTGCGGTGCAATTGCAAGGAAAGGCATTCCTGTAAGG
>CAILUB010000002.1 GCA_903837305.1 uncultured Cytophagaceae bacterium | reverse complement strand
TAAATGCTCCTGCTGGTGCAACACATTTCAGATTGATTAGTGCAATTTCAGTTATTTCTGATTTTGAGTACAATGATACTTCTGGAATTTATGAGCCTATTGATCCTTCATTAAAAGCACATTCAAATAATAATTTAGGAGGTGATTATGGACGCGTGCGGACTTTGTGGAGTTCTGTATCAAGGAGAAATGTTTGTCGGCAAACAGCGTATCTATATCTGCTCTATTTGTAAAGAAAAAGCACAATACAATTTCCTTATCGTTTGTCCCGATTGCGGACATACAAGCTGGTTTGCTACCGACAAAACCCTCAATATGCTCACCTTTTTTAACGGAAAATGCCCTGACTGTTTAAACGAATTTCATAGTGTGGACGGATTTAAAAGGAGGGAGTGATGGAAAACGGAAAAACAGTTGAATGCGGAAGCTGTAAACGCAAGGTCAAATGGTACACGACTTTCGGCTCTGGCTATGTGTTTATCTGCGAATGTGGAGACTTCATCTTTGTAGATGAGAATTTTCAGTATCCACGCAATATCAGAAAATCACTCTAGGAGGGATTATGTCAAAAAAACGGAAGAAAAAGAACAAAACTAAAGACACCGTATCGGTAAAGCCAAGACCGCATATCAAGTTAAACAGTGCCGCAGATCTTTCTTGGACTGAAATTCTTGACAAATACAACAACGGCAAGACTGAAACAATCTTTGGCACAATCATTCTTTAGGGGGAAACAATGGAATTTCTAGACTTTAAGGCGATAGCGGAAGCAGTAAAGTTTGAAGACCTTTTAAATATTCTTAACATTCCGTTCACTCAGGCAAATGGAGAATTAAAAGGCGATGGCTTTATAGTAACCTCTAAAAACCGCTACACTAACCCCACAGGGAAAGACTACGGCAATGTGATTAACTTCCTTGTTAATAAAAAGGGAATGACACCCAGAGACGCAGCATCTTGGATCAAGAAAACGTTTTTAAGCGAACAACCCAAACCGCAAAGACCATTACCAACCTACAAACTTGCTTACTGCAAGGAACTTGAAGAACTTGGCATCACCGAAGAAGTTGCCAAACAATTAGAAATCGGGAAAGTCGTTGAGCATAAGGGTAAAAGTGCTGGTAAGATAGCTTTCAGGATTAGAAGTATTGACGGAACGCCTGTCGGCTACTGTATCTACGACCCGAAAAAAAAGGAATATTTCTATTACTCACAGTACAAGCACGACCACCTTTACAATCTTAACAATGTAGACACAAAAGGAAATGTAGCAGTATTATTTGAAGACCCGATAAACGCAGCCAGACATCATTCTTTCTTTCCTGTTTGCATATCACTGACAGTCGGCAATCTAACTTCCGCCCAAACGAACCTCCTAAGAAGATTTGACCATATCTTAATCGTTCATCACGACGAAAAGAGAAGTCAATATCTGGTAAACAAACTGTCCCAATTCGCCTTTGTAATGGCAACAAAAGGAGAAGATAAAGACTTCCAACACTTTGCCAGCCTGCTCGCAATGAGCAAAAACTAAACCCAGGGCAGAGCCTAAAAACTCTGCCCCCCTCCCAAAAGACAAATAATTTATATATGATACTTATACACAGGAGGATTGAAAAACTTTTAATAAAAGGAAAAAACACAAAACAAATAGCGTTGATTTTAGGTTTGTCTTACAGCCAAGCAAGGTATCAAATAAGACTTTTATCCGAATGTAAGCCAATATATAAACATTATAAATTAAGACTTAAGCACTTTGAAGACGGTATGGAATGGCTTTTTAGCAGGGATGAATAGATATGTTATAATTAAATTAGAAAGTAATAAAAGTGAAAGAATGTTCGTTAGGGACATTGTATCAACAAGCTCAACATAGGTGTCTTACCCTATGTTTTGAGCATTAAATAACCAATTAAATAATCATTGGAGAAATATAGCTAGTTTCTTCAATACTGAAGAAGCGACTTAAATCGCTTTATTGTCGTATGAAAGACAAAATCCGCAAAAATTTAATAATCAAAGTAGACTACGAAAGGGAAAAGACCTTAAGTGGTATTTTTTTAAACAAACACACCTTTTACATTATAGGCGTCATTTTAGTGGCTATAACATATGCTACAGGTGAAACAGTCATTACCAAGCCAATGGCCAGGGAGTCTATACCTTTGAACGATCCGAAGCTAAGAAATATTTTGGGCGTCAAAGCTACCGACCTTATCAGAGTGAAGAAATATGAAACTGAAATAACTTCTATTATCTTAAAACTGGAAAAGGAATTGAAACAGATCATGCAACGAAAGACTTTTCAGAATAAGCCCATTAAAGACTTAAAGATCGTAGTAATTGAATAATATGGCAAAAGTAGGTAGACCAGAAAAAATACAAGGATTGACACTAAAGAAACTTGAAGAAGCTTTTGCAATGGGTTGCAGCGATAAAGAAGCTTGCTTAATGGCTAATATTAGTCATCAAACGCTTTATGATTATCAAAATAGACATCCCGAATTTGTTGAGCGAAAAGAGGCTTTAAAAGAAACGCCTGTATTACAGGCCAGGCAAACAATTATAGATAATTTGAAAAATCCAAACATTGCTACCTGGTATTTAGAGAGAAAGAAAAAAGACGAATTCACGCCTAAACATGAGATAGAAAATACTGCCACAAGGGAAATGGACGAAGTGAGACAGGGCGTTAAAGATTTAATCGAATATGTTAAAACCGGAACTTCCAATAATACCAGAGGATCAGAAGAGGGTATGCCTTTACCTTCTTAGTCTTTTTACCATAGAGGGGAAGCCGGGAAATCTTGCAGTAACCGAAGGCCAGTTAGCAATCTTTCATGCAATAGTATTTGAGCCAGCCAAGCACATTGAGATAGTAACAACCACCCAATACGGCAAATCTCTTTTTATCGCTTTAGGATGTATCGTTTGCACCTGCATTAAAGCGGAACTTCTGCCAGTTGTAGCCCCGAAGAAAGAACAGGCTAAAAAGATAATGCGCTATTTCATCGAGCATTTATCTGACAACGTTCTTTTTTATTTACAGCTTGAAAAGAATACAAAACTGGATCGCCTCAAACAAGAGGAAAGCAAGGAAAGGATCGTATTGAGAAATGGAGGGGGCATAGCGGCATTTTCCGTAGAAGCCGGAAACTCAAGCAAGGGCGTTGAGGCTGTCATGGGAGAGGGCGGACGAAAGGTAATTCAAGATGAAAGTGGACTGATACCGGATGAACACGAAGCCACCATTTACAGGATGCTTGCCGGTAAAGGTGAGAATACCTGCTATATCAAGATCGGCAATCCGTTTTATAACAACCATTTCAAACTAAGCTGGTACGACAACGATTATTACAGAATTTATATAGACTGTTTCCAAGCCTTGAAAGAAGGCAGATACAATGAACCTTTTTTAAACAAAGCACTTAAAAAACCTTTAGCCAGTATTCTTTACCGGTGCGAATTCCCTGATGAAGATGAAATGGATCGCAACGGATATTACCGCTTATTCAAGACAGAAGAATACGCGGCGATGTTCACCACCGAAAAGCCAGTCATTAAAAAGCTGAAAAAATTGGGCGTCGATATTGCCAGAGGCGGTAACTGGACATCAATGGTGATCAGAACAGAGAAAGGAGCCTACATTTTTAAGAAATTCAAATGCAAAGATCTTATGGTTGTAGCAGCCGAGACTATAAGGTGCGTTAAGGATTTAAAAATAGACTGGGACGATGTATTTCTTGATGATACCGGAATGGGCGGAGGAGTAACGGACGCCTTAGCCGAGCAAGGATATTACGTCAATGCCTGCCAGGAAGCAGGAAGCCCAGAGGACAAAGAAAGATTCGTAAACGCCAAAGCAGAAGCTAATTTTGCTTGCCACGACTGGATCAAGTACGAAGAAGGCAGAGTTTATGGAGAAGACTTTGAAGAAGCCAAAGAGATTAAATGGAAACTGTCAAGAAAAGGCGACGGCAAGATCCAAATGGAAAGCAAGGACGAGATGAGAGCCAGGGGCATAGAGAGCCCTGATAACTGGGACGCCTTAACATTAACATTCTACGCTAAAACATACGATAAGCCATCAATTAGAAGTTTATGAGTATATATTCAAAATTTAAAAATATCTTTAAGGGGAACATTCCCCCTCTTTCGCTGTTTATTAACAACGGATACGGACAATCGATTATTACCAAGAATGACGCGCTTGATTTTTATACCGGCTGGGTCTATCGCTGTATCGACTTACGTTCTAACGCATTGGGAGCCATAGACTTTAAGCTTTACAAGCTCAAAAAGAACGGTGAAGTAGAAGAAATATTGGAACATGAATTATTGGACCTGCTTTACAAATTCAATCCGAACACAACCAAATTTGATTTTATAAAATTATCCATAACTTACTTGGATCTTTTCGGCGCTTCGCCCTGGTTGCTTGATGGAGGCAAGGGAGGCAGACAGCCGAATAATCTTTTTGTATTAAGACCTGAATATTTGACCGTTAAGAAAGACAAACAAAATAACGTGATCGGATATGAATACAGGATCGGCCAGACTACTCATGCCTATGACAAGGACGAGGTTATTTTCCTTAAGAATTATAATCCTAGCAATCCAGATAAAGGCTTGGGAGTTGTTGAAGCAGCCAGAACACCGGCCAAGCATAACGATTATATTGGACAGCACAATACTAAACTGCTTGAGAATGGAGCCAGGCCATCGGGCTTTATGGAGAGTGAAAAAACATTGACTGATAGAGATTATAAAAGACTTAAAAAGGAAATGAAAGACAAGTATCAGGGGTACGCAAACGCCTATGAAGTAATGCTTTTAGAGGGCGGTTTGAAGTTTACTCCTGCCATGATACCACCTAAAGACCTTGAATTTATAATGGCCAGAGAACTAAACAGGGATGAAATAGCCGGTATATTCGGCGTACCAAAGACTATGCTTGGCTATAACGACGCTACCAGGGCATCGGCTAGCACATCAGAATATATCTTTGCCAAATGGACATTGGAGCCTTTGGCTACCAAATATTTTGAGCAGTTAAATGAATTCTTGGTCCCAAGATACGGTGATGACCTATGGTTGTGGTATGAACCTTTGGCACAAAAAGATGAAGAAGCTGAAACCAACAGAAAAACAGCGTCTTGGAACAAATGGAAGACTACAAACGAAATCCGCGCCGAAGAAGGCTTGGAACCGGTAAATGGTGGTGATCAAATCTATATGGGTATGTCAAATATGCCATTGATAGGCAATAATCCCCCAGCCCCAAAGAAATCAGCCATTGAGCTTCAAGCTAAAGATGTTTTGGACGTTGATTTAAAGACCCAAAAATATATCAAAAAAAGAATCATGAACAGGAATGTAAGATTGAAAAATATCGGTCAAAAGGCTGTAGATAAATCTTTTGACGCCTTTATTGAAAAGAAAAAGATAGTTTTTAAGATAGTTCCAGAAAAGAAAGGATTATCAGATGATCAGATCGATGCTTTCTATAAGTCAAGAATGAACGAAGAAGCAGGATTAGAGGGATTATGGCAAAAAACCTTTACAGACTTCTTTGAGAAGCAGGAACAGAGATTTTTGACCGCCTTGGAGGAAGGTAAAAAGGATTTGGCTGCTGATTATGGAATAAACGCCCATAATGAATTAAAAGCAACAATCGATATTATAAATCCATTGCTATATCAAACAGTCATGCAAGGTACAAAACAAGCGTCTGAGTTGATAGGCGAGCCATCCATTATCGATATGGACTTTATAAAAGCTTGGTTAGCTGATGTAGCCGCCAAAACAGGCGAGAGTATAAATAGCACTACAATAGAAGCCTTTGAGAAAGCCCTTAAAGCTGGGATTGCGAACGGCGAGAGTTTAGGGGAATTAAAGGCAAGAGTTGAAGAAGTCTTTACCTCCGCTAAAGGCTACAGAGCCGAGATGATCGCCCGAACCGAAACAGCCAGAGGCGTAACCGAAGCACACCGCAAGATGTATGAATATTACGGATTTGAAGACGTTAAATGGTTATTGAGCCCTGGCGCTTGCGAGGAGTGCGTTGTTAAATCAAGCGATAAATGGAACGTCAAGAGCATCGAGGGACAAATACCCGTTCATCCTAACTGTAAATGCGACTATACACCCCTTTAAATATTTAATTCTCATTCAACAATATGTCTAAAACAATTAAGGAAATAAAAAAGAAATTAAGCCAGAAATCCGAAGATGAAAAGATTTATAAAATCGTTCCTATTTCGGAATTTAAGGTTGATGCAGAGAAAGGTATCATTGAGGCTTACGTTTCTATATTCAACAATGTTGACCTGGGCGGTGACAAGATCCTGCCGGGAGCATTTGCAGACAGTTTAAAAAAGAAACTGCCTAAAGGCGTTTGGTCACACAATTGGGACCAGCCTATCGCCAAGACGTTAGAAGCCAGGGAAGATGAAAAAGGTTTATACGTTAAAGGCCAATTTAATATGGAAACGCAGAGAGGAAAGGAAGCATTCAGCGATATTAAATTCGGCATTATGGACGAATTTTCAATAGGTTTCGGAATTCAAGAGTATTCTTGGGAAATGGAAGGCGAAGAAGAAATCAGAGTAATTAAGAAGATCAAGCTTTACGAGTGGAGCCCGGTATTAGCCGGTATGAATCCGGAAACTGAATTAATAGCAGTTAAGGGGGATAAGAAAGAAGCACCAAGCAAAATAATCTTTCAAAAAATTGATAGCAAGAAAAAGATATTAAAAGTTTATTACGCAGACAAGACAGTCAAGGAATTTCCAATACATTATCGATATTCAAAATATATCAAGTCCCTCGATAAAAAGGGGGCAAAGGTCGAAGCTATGACGGATGTAAAGAAAATCATCCGCATAAGGCAAGCTGCAAAGATTATCGACAAAGGAGCAGAATTTCTGCTTCGCATAACAAAATAAATTATAAAATATGGACGAAAAGAAACAAGAGATCAAAGAGATCTCTATGGAAGAGCTTAAAGGTTTGCTCTCCGACAGTGTAAAATCAGTTTTACCTGAATTAAAAACCGAAATCGTCAACGAGTTAAAAGCTACCTTACCGGAAGCCAAGACCGAAGACACCAAAGAAACAAAAATAGAAAAAGCCGCCCAATTTGTCAAAGATTTAGTCAATGGCAAAGTAGAGGAAAAGGCTGTTACCAGTGCTACAGGTTCTTTCGGATATACCATCCCAACCGAATTGGCCAACGAGATAATGGAAAAGAAAGACAAGATCGCTAAAATGCGTAAAGTTGCTTTCTCTTTCAATTTAGCTGGTCCTTTCCAGTTGCCTAAAGAGGGTACTGGCGTTACCGCTTATTGGGTAGGTGAAAACACAGAAATAACCGAATCAAACCCAACCATTCAGAAACAAGATTTGTCTGACTACTACTTGGCTGCCAGAGTCTTAATGCCTCGCCAAATGTTAAATACTTCCGCTTTCAATATCGTGCAGTACATTTCAAATTTGTGCTCACGCGCTATTGTCAGACAAGAAGAATCAGCATTTGTCGTAGGTTCAGGTTCCTCACAGCCAACAGGCTTTAGAGGTATGACCGGCCACAACGTAGACGCCCAGGACGGCGCTAATTTGGCCTATGATGATATAGTTGACGTTTTCTATGGCTTAAAAGAACAATACAGAAGCAATGCCATTTGGATGACTTCTGCTATGGGCATGAAAGCCTTGCGCAAAATCAAAGATGAGGTCAAACAGCCTATCTTTGATGTCAACACATCAACTATATTTGGTAGACCGGTTATTGAATGTGAAGACATTCCAGCCAATCTTGGCACATCAGCCAACGAAACAGAATTGTGGTTCCTTGATCCTTTCTATTACTGGATCAAAGACGGTGACAATATGTTCATGGACACTGATAAGATTATCAGCAAGCTCCAAATTGAATTGGTTGTTGCTGAAGCTATTGACGGTGTTTACACCTTACCGGAAGCAGCATTCCAATTACAAGCAGTTAAATAGTTTGTTTTCTTTGCCTCTCTTTTTGGGAGGCAAGAATAAGCAAAATATTATGGAAAAAGTTATTGTTCAGTTCATTAAAGGCAATGGCTCGTATGTTACCGGGGATATTACGCAGATAGAAAGAGAAGAAGTGGAAGGGTTATTAAAGAAAAAGATGATTGTTATTATAGACGGTGATTGCAACGTAACCAACGCCATGCCTGATTCTAAATTGCCACCAATGCCACAAGATAAATTTATTTGCCCAATATGCGGAAACGAGTACAAACAAGAACACGGCCTAAAAGCCCACAAAAAGAAAGCCCACGGAATAGAATAATCTATGTCGGAAATTTCGCCGCACCTTTCAGCACAGAAAACGATATTAAGAAATCTTTTGAAGCTATCGGCTGGGAAGTTACACCAGTCCAAGAGAATCAGTTGACCGATGAAATGGTGAATTGGATCATATCAGCTCAAACGAGTTATGATTTTATCCTTTATACCCGTACCTGGTGCGAAGTTGGCAAGCAATGGAAGAAAGTATTAGCCGCTAAGAAAGTGCCTATCGTATCTGTTCATCTTGATCTTTACATAGGATTAGACCGAGGCGATGACCTGAGAAATGACCCGTTCTTTCTAAGTGATTATGTGTTTTCAGCAGACGGAGGCCATCAAGACGAATTTAAGGCAATGGGAGTTAATCATTTTTTCTTTCCCCCGGCGGTATTGCATACCAGTTGCTATTTAGGAGAAAAAGAAAAGAGATTTGAGCATGATGTTATATTTGTTGGCTCTTACCGCTATCACGGCGAATGGCCATACAGACCACGCCTAATAAATTGGCTCAAACAGACTTACGGGACAAGGTTCAGACTTTACCCTGACGGAGGCCATGCCATACGAGGTGATGAATTAAACAGACTTTACAACAGCGCCAAAGTAATTGTGGGAGACAGCACATTTAGCCCGAATTATTGGAGCGATAGAATACCGGAAACACTAGGGCGCGGAGGATTCCTAATACATCCGAGAGTGCCAGGACTTGAAGAACAGTTTGAATACTATAAACACCTTATCCCCTACTATCATGGTGACTTTGAGAGTTTAAAAGATATTATCGAATATTACGTAAAATCAGACGAGGAAAGGGGCAAAATAAGGCTGGAAGCAATGGAACACGTAAAGGAAAATCACACCTATATTAACAGGGTAGAAATGATAATAAATAAACTTAAAAAAGATGGAAAAATCTAAAATAACAAAAGAGGAATATGAGTTAGAGCCATTTGGCAAATTGCAATTTTTTATAAGAGAAACACCGGGCGATCTTAAAGATAATATTACAGATCGTATTGTAATTAGGGAAATTTTTGAAGAAAACGTTTATCAAATGGAAGCCAAAGACGTTGAAGGCGGTATAGTCTTAGATATTGGAGCCAACGTCGGGATGTTTTCAATTTATGCCTCCTTATTGGGAGCTAAACAAGTGATCTCTTACGAGCCGGAAGACGACAACGGAGAAATATTTAAAAAGAACATTAAAGCTAATGGAATCGAAAATATTGAGTTAAGACAATTTGCCGTATCTTCTAAAAATGAAACGATAGAAATTTATAAATCACAGGCGGCCAGTAAACGCATTGAATATGTTGGTGAGTCAAACTGTCCCAAACAAACGGTTAAAGCGGTAAGTATTAACGATATTCTCAACGCACTGGAAGAAGTTGCCGTTCTCAAGATCGATTGTGAATGGGCCGAATATGGTATTTTTGAGACTATTAGCCAAGAGAACATGAAGAAATTAGCCTATATCACCGCAGAATTTCACGACACAGACGCAAAAACTTTTGGGTTATTAATAGCCAAGCTTTCTTTAACACATAATATCCACACGATTGGTCGTTATAATGGCGGTGGCCAAATTTATGCCAGGAGATATTAGACTAGGAATCATCGGCAGAGCCGACAACACAGGCTTAGGAGTTGAGACATGGGAGTTTTGCAGACACTTTCCAGAAGCCAAAGTAATGATAGTTGAGTTTGAAAGCCTTTACCCTGGAGAGATTTATAAGATTTATCCTGAAAGATTTAACAAACCCGTAATAGTCACTGGAATACCGACAGAGAGTCAGCTAGAAGCCTTTTTTGAAGGCATAGACGTTCTTTTCACCATAGAAACCCCATATTACCCCAAAGCCTTTGAGATAGCGCGTAGAGTGGGCGTTAAATCAATTTTACGGGTAAATTACGAATGGTTCAGGGATTATAGACCGGATTTCTACATATCTCCTATTTTATATCACTATAACGAGATCCCCGGTCCAAAAGCGTTTATCCCTTTTCCGATCAATAGAGAAGTCCTGCCCTTTAAACTAAGAAAGAAAGCAAATAAATTTATTCATATCGCAGGAAACATGAAAGCAGCTTATGACAGAAACGGAACAGAGCTATTTTTAAAGGCTATACCCTATATTAAAAGCAATATTGAGATAGTTATTAAAAGCCAGGTTCCCATAGAATCGATATCGAATCGATACGCGAATGTAAGGGTAGATGTATGCGATTATGAGAATTATTGGGAAATTTGGGAGGACGCTGATGTGTTGGTACTACCAAGGAGGTACGCAGGGCAGAGCCTACCGCTGAATGAAGCGATGAGCCGAGGAATGGCCATTATAATGACCGATTTAACACCGCAGAATCAGTTTTTGCCCAAAGAATTGTTGATTAAGCCCTTACGAGTAGACAAATTGATGATTAATAGGGAAATCGAGATCGCAGACATTGACCCGAAAGAGATAGCCAAGAAGATTGACGAAATAGCCGGAAAGGATATCACGAAGTATTCAAAAATAAGTAATCACATAGCCCAAGCGTGGAGCTGGGAAAATTTAAAAGACCAATATGTTAATCTCTTTAACAGAATTTAAAAATCACATAGGACTTTCGGGAACGACAGATGACACAACCATTACTGTCTATTTGAACGCAATCAGCGAATGGGTAAAGGAATATTTAGGCCGAGCCATTGAAAAACAAACGGACATCAGCGAATATTTCGATGGTGACAATATCAAAGACGCTATCTTTCTTAACAATTATCCAGTCATTTCTTTTCGTTGGTTGAAATACAAAAGCGGAACAAACAGCGATCCACTGTTTAAAGATTTTGATATTGACGATTATCAAAGGGATGACGAGGCAGGTATTATCTACGTTGATGTTATGTATTCAGGAATTAGAAATATTAATGTCGTTTATACGGCAGGGTATGAAACAGCCGATATCCCCAACGCCATCAAGGTAGCCTGCATGAAACTGGTTGCTAAAATTTACAACAAGCGAAGAAGTGACGGATATTCAAGCGAGGAAATATCAAACGCAAGAGTAGAATGGGACAAGTTTTTAACCCAGGACATCGAGCTTTTATTAGCCCCTTATAAGAAAAAGAGAATATGAGATTTATATTCACCAAAACAATTTCAGTTTACCGCCTGGCTAGCGCAAGCAGTAAAGAAAGCTATTCGTTAAACGGAACAATTACAGGCTTTATTTTACCAATCGGAGCCGAGGAAGCCTTTTTAAGCGAAGGTAACCCAGCACAACAACATAAACTTGTGACCGATTATGGAAGCAATGTCAAAGTAACCGATAAGCTCACCTATGACGGATCTGATTATATCGTTAAAGGAATACAGAAGTTTGATTTTGGAGCCACAAGGCGAATCGAGGCCATATTAGAAAAATCTAACAGTTAAATATGTGTATGAGATCAAAATTGACAATTTACAAGAATTACGGGAAGCCTTCAAAAAAGCTCCAGAAATAACAGATAAAGAATTGCAGAAAGCGACCAAAGACGCAGGCAAGTTTATTTTAGCCACAGAAAAAAGCGAAGTACCAGTCAAGACAGGCCAGTTAAGACGAAGTATCACCCTTGAGTATAGACCGATATCAGTAAGTATCTACCCCGCTGTTAAATACGCCCTACCGGTACATGAGGGAAGCAGACCTCATGTGATTGTACCAAAGACTAAAAAGATGTTGGCATTTAAAATAGGCGGAAAGATGGTTTTCGCCAAGAGAGTAAACCACCCAGGCAACAAGCCTAATCCGTTTGTAGATAGAACAGTTAGCAAGTCTGAAAGTCCCGTAAACGCTTTTTTCTCAAAGGCTTTAGACAACATAATTAATTTTTTAGTCAAATAGTATGTATAGTGCCATAAAATCAGCCATATCAGCCCATATTCAAGCTATTACAGGTATTAAGAACGTTTACGGATATGAAAAGGGGAATTTAGACGGTTATCCGTCAGCGGTTATTACACTAGAGGGAATTGATTGCATTTATGAAACGAACACAGAGGACGAAAGAAAATACACATTCAAGATCAAAGTATATCAAGAAATGGAAGCAGACGGAGCCGGTGCTTCAACAGCCGAAACAACGCTAGAAGCCTTGCTTGATACTATAATTGCAAAATTTGAGGATGATTGGGATTTGGGAGGTAATTGCCACAAGGTAAATATCAAAGGTATTTCCGGATATGTAGACAGAGAAATCAACATGAGAGTTTTAGAATTCGCCATCGATTGTTATGCGCTTTATACTTTAACTTAAAAATATGTCAATAAAGAAATTTGAAAACAAGGCTTTGAAAATAAGCGAAGAAACAAAAATAGAAACAAAGGAAGAATATTTCTTTTCAAATATCGGCGGTAAACAAATTACCGTCAAGGCTGCATCGCAGGAAGAAGCCGAGCGAAAGGCCAAAGACTTAATAAATAACAAATAAAACAATATGACAAAATTTATCGGTAGAAAAATTGAAGTCGGAATTGGCAGAGAGGCCACCAGGGGAACGGCAGTTGCTCCCTCTTATTGGTTGTCTAAAGTCAATGCTGATTTTGACGACAAATTCGATGCTGTCATCGATGAAAGTTCTTTGGGGGTAATTGAAGACTCCGCAGATATAAAAATTGCGAAGAAATGGTCAGAGGGAAAACTATCAGGTAATATTACTGCCAATTCTTTCGGGTATTGGTTGCGTGCTTTACTTGGTACTATTACATCAGCAGCAAAAGAAACCACTGCTTACAATCATACTTGCGCCTTGCTACAGAGCGCTCAACATCCGACCTTGACTATTGAAGCTAAAAACCCCAACGAACAGCTTAAATTCGCTTGTGGGGCGATAGATAATTTAACCATAAAAGCAGAATTGGGTAAATTTGTTGAATTTGAAGCCGCTGTTAAGGCTAAATTAGGCGCAGCCTCAACAAACAACCCAGCTTATGTTGCCGATTATAATTTCTTAGCTAAAGATGTAACGGTAAAAGTTGCCGCCTCCCTGGCAACGCTGGACGCCGCGAGCGCAATCAGTGTTAAAAACGTAGAAATTAAGTTTGATAAGAATATCGTAAGCGATGATATTCTTGGATCATACGAGCCTAATGATTATCTTAACAAGCAATTCTCTATTACCGGAAAGATTGAATTACTCTATGACGCTACCACATATAAAGCATTAGCTTTAGCAGGGACGCAAAAAGCCATCCGCATAAATATACAGGATACTACAACCACGATCGGCGCGACTTCAAACCCAACATTGAAAATTGATCTTGCCAAAGTCAAATTGACCGAATGGGCTAAATCAGATGATTTGGATGGAATTGTAAAAGAAACATTAACATTCAAGGCTCTGTATAGTTCAAGCGATACGCAAATGGTTGCTATCGTCTTAACTAATACCGTAGTCGGCTATAACTAATATGAGAGAAATAAAAACAATCAAATTATCCAAATGTGAGGTTGATATTGTTTCATTCTTAACTTGGGGGGAAAAAGAAGAAATCCAGTCAGTCATATTAAACGGTGTAAAAATGGGTATGGAGGGATTAAATGGATTTAATCCGAATTCAATCAGGGAAAGCAAATATAAGGCTTTCGAGGTTTGCGTAAAAGAAATCAGAGAGAACGGAGAGAAAAAACAATTCAGCCGGGAGTGGATTGACAATTTGTCAGCAGATGACGGTGACTATCTTTATTCAGAAATTGATGAAGTAACAAACCCTAAAAAAAAACAGACGAATACGAATTAATGAAAGCAATGGACGGTCAAGCACAACCGCCCGCTGAATTAGTTATGGAAATGTTGAGCCGTGAATACGGCTGGACGCCAAGCCAAATCAGAAATGAACGCTTAACAGATATAAGAACCTACCTTGATATTATTTCAGCCAGAAATCAATTAATAAAAAAGAAAGATGTCTAATTCAAAAGAATTAAAAATTGTCCTTAGTGCCGTTGACAACGCCAGCAAGGAGATAAATAAAGTCAATGGTAGTCTTGAAGCTATTGGCTCGTTTGCCAAGAAAGCCGCCGTTGCAATCGGAGTTGCCGCAGGCGGTTTTGGCTATGTTCTGAAACAAACGACGGACGCCAGCAATACATTAAATAATTCCTTAATCGGGTTAAATAGTGTGGCGAATGCTTTTAATCAGGATGCAAACAAAGCAAAGAAGGCTGCGCAAGACTTGGCAAAAGACGGTTTAATGACTGTAAGTGAAGCGGCCGCAGGTTTAAAAAATCTTTTAGCATCTAAATTCAGTTTGCCAGAAGCTATTAATTTAATGAACGCTTTTAAGGATTCAGCCGCTTTCAATAGGCAGGCTTCGCTTGGGTTTGGTGATTCGATTAGGGGGGCTACCGAGGGTATTAAAAATCAAAATTCAATATTGGTTGATAACGCCGGTATTACAAAAAACCTTTCTATTATTTTAAAAGAAGCCGGTTATTCACAAATGGATTTGCAGAATGTAACTAGTGATGCGGGCGTGAGAATGGCACTCTACAACGGAATACTCAAAGAAGCCTCTATTTTTCAAGGAGACGCGGCCAGGGCATCAAAAACTTTAACGGGCGAGCAAGCGCAGTTAAGCACACAAATATTTAATGTGAAAGCGGCTATCGGTGATCAATTAGTGCCGGTAATGCTCTATTTTGTAAGAACAACCAAAGAAGCTTTAAACGAAGTTGCCAGATTTGTTGAAGTCGTCAGAAACGCAGGTGGAATCGTCGTTTATATGAATGAAAAAATAACCGCTTTAATGAATTTTATTGAGGCTAAAACAGGATTAATAACCATACTTAAAAATGCTTGGAATGATGTTGCGCTTGTATTTAGAATGTCTTTACAGCCTGAATTAAAAAAGCTTTGGGAACAATTACAGCCTTTAATGCCTTTTATTGAGACTTTCGCCAAAATTATAGGCGTTATCCTTTATGGGGCTATTATAGCGACGGTTAAGGCTATTGAGGGACTTATTATAATAATGACGATTGGCTTAACTAAAGCCATAGAAACCGTAAATTATTGGATAGGTAAATTTAAAGAATATTGGGACGGCTTGACGACTACTTTATCGAGGGTAATCACTTTTATAGATACTCTTATTGAAAAAATACAAAAATTAAATTTTATACAATCTGCCAGCAACGCTATAAGCAATGTTTTTGGCGGAGGTAGAGCGATCGGCGGACCTGTCAGTTCAGGCACAACCTATCTTGTCGGTGAAAGAGGACCAGAACTATTTACACCTGGATCAAACGGTTCGATAACTCCAAATAATAAATTAGGTGGGGGAATAACAATTAATATCACTGGAAATACACTTTTGAATAATCGAGTAGCGGAACAAATCGGTGATGCAATCGTTAAGAAATTAGGAATGACTACTAAATATGCGTATTAATTATGAACATAACAGTTACAATCGAATCAACAGATCGCACCGCCTACATTAATTGGACGAGTTTTTCCATTGAAAATATTTTAAATATCCAGGTTGATACCTGTTCTTTTGAAACCAAAAAATATGGTTCACATTCTTGGAAACCCAGCGTCGGCGATGAAATCACCGTTCAAGATGGAACGACCAAGATATTTGCAGGTTTGATAATTCAATTAGAAGAAGAAATCGAGGGGCTTTTATTAAAATACAAAGTCCAGTGTAAGGATTGGACGCACTATTTAGACCGAGCTTTAGTTATCGAGAAATACGAAGACAAAACTATCGATGAGATTATTTCAGATATAAATACCAATTATCTTACCGGCTTTACCATTGCAAATGTCGATTGCGGAGTAATGATAAAATCTATCACTTTTAATCGCTTACCCGTTTCTCAATGTCTTCAAATCTTAGCCGAGCAGGTCAATTATAACTGGTATGTAGACTATGACAAAGACATTCATTTTTTTGCTAAGAATACAGAATTAGCACCATATAATTTAACAGATACAAACGGATATTACATTTTTCAATCCCTAGTTGTTAAAGACGATCTAAGTCAGATGAGAAATAGGGTTTATGTCCGTGGGGGCGAGTATGTCGGCAATTCAAGAGATGAAAACTTTATCGGTGACGGCACAAAAAAGACTTTTGCTTTGGGCTATAAGTATTCCGCCAAACCGACAGTCACAGTTGGAGGCGTAAGCCAAGATGTAGGTATAGATTATCTTGACCTAGACGCGAATTACGATGTTTTGTGGAATTACAATGAGAAATATATCAGATTCGTTTCAGCACCGGCAGACACGGCCGGGATTGTCGTTTCAGGACTTCCTTTAATTCCGATAGTGGTTCAAGTCCAAGATGACGTAAGTATTATAGAATACGGCGAATATGAATTTGCCATTACGAATAAAGATATTAAATCAATCGAAGAAGCCAGACAATACGGCGCTTCTCAATTAGAGGCTTATGCTTCAAAGATTTCCGAATGTTCTTTTGAAACTTATGAATCAGGTTTGCGAAGCGGTCAGGTTATCAATATTCAATCCACTATCCGAAGTCTTGACGAGGATTATTTAATCCAGAGAGTAACGCTTAGTATGCGAACCCCGACCGAGGGGCAATGGTCTGTTGAATTGGCCACAATGCGAACTATCGGCATTGTAGAGTTTTTACAGAAATTACTTTTGGCACAAAACAAACAAATTACCGTTTCAGAAAACGAAGTTTTAGAGAAAGATTATGTTGATAATCAGACGATTGAAGTAACCGAGGAAATAACAAGAATAACACCCTATGAGGATCTTCAAAGTATAGGCGTAGCAGAAAGTATTTTAAAAGACCCCTTTGGAGCCAACACGCCCCCGATATTCGTTTTGGCACCGCATACTCCCCTATCTCACGAAATTTTAACTGGTGGGGCTTGGTATGCAAATGAAGATTTCACCAGACGAATTGCGATCACCATTGACCATACCAAAGTAGGCGGTGATTTAACCGATTACCCGCTTTACATTGACCTGTCCTTACTGGGTGATGACTTTTGGGCGAATGTCCAAAACGGAGGCGGAGATATTAGAATTACCACATCAAACGGAACAACAGAGTGTCCTCGTGAAATAGTTAGTTGCGACACAGCGACCAAGACAGGCGAAGTCCACGCTAAAATCCCAAGCGTTTCAAGCTCAACCGATACTATCGTTTATCTTTATTACGGCAACGCAAGTGCGGAAGATTATGCGGTAGATGCGACTTATGGAGCACAGAATGTTTGGGGAGCTAATGCTAAATACATCGGACATTTTCAAGCTAATGCGAATGATAGTTCAGCGAGCGGAAATAATGGAACGGTAACGGGAGCAACACAAGTAGATGGTAAAATAAATAAAGCATATCAATTTGATGGAAATGCAGACTATATAAATCTAAACGCTGCTGTTTTAACCCCACCAACAATAGTGATTAGTTTGCTTATCAATTTTGATAATATGTCCAGAACGGATTTTGGGATGATAGGTACAGATACGAATTCAAAAAATTTATTTTATCTTGTAAAAGATTTAAATAATATGTCTTTCGGATGGAGAAAAGATGATGGCGGTACTGAAAGAAGAATAAGTTTTGCTCATTCTGGTATTATTTCTGCTGGTTCTTATTATCATTTACTATTTATTATTGACAATGTTTCTGGTGAACATAAATGTTATGTAAATTCTGTTTTAAGAAAATCAACAACATCAACATACACAGTCGGTACAGTTGAGTCTCCAACATACATTAGTATTAATAACGCTACTCAAGCGATGAAAGGGTATCTTGATGAATATAGAATTTATAGTAGTTCAACAGCATTTACACAGCAATGGGTAACCACCGAATACAACAACCAAAATTCTCCTGCTACGTTTTATGATGTTGGGGAACAGGAGATCTACGACCGCAAAAGAGAAGGACTGCTCGATATATCAATGTATGTTTATTAATTAAATTTCAATATATGCAAGACAATCAAAATGTAAAAGTCTTAGGCGAAATAACCGCCAAGCGTTACGATCAATCAACGCTCACCTGGATTGAAAGGTTATTCAACAGAGGAATTGAAAAATTAAGAAAGCAATTTCCTAAATTAATAGAATTCTATCGATTGGGAAAACTTCTTGATGTTGATTACCATAAAAACGTAATTTGCAACGCTGGGTTTGCCACGCTAACCCACGCCCTTGGTGATAATAACGCTCATAATTGCTATATCAATAAAATGGCTCTAGGAACAGGCACACCGACACCAGCAGCGACAGACGTTAAACTAACCACTGAAGCATACAGAAACGCCACAGCGAGCGGGACAGACGTTTCAAATGTCTTATATTGTACAGCCTACTTTACCGAAACAGAGTGTAACGGAACTTACACGGAGTTTGGAAACTTTATCGGAGGAACAGCGAGCGCCGACACAGGAAGTCTTTGGAGTCATATTGCAGGCTTTAGCTGGGTTAAATCAAATACAATCGTTTTGGTTGTAAGTTGCAAATATACTTTCGCATCAGCTTAATTATTAAATTTTATTATATGGCAGAAGCTAAAGACAATTACGCGGCTGGCGAGAAAGTCAACGCCACGGATCTAAACCAAATATCTCAAAACGTCAACGACGCGGGCGGTTTTCGTGATGACATTCAAGCAGCCGAAACCATAACAGCTCTTAGACCGGTATTTTTAGACGATACAGCTAATCAATGGAAATATTGCGACGCAAACGATACGACCAGGTTAAACTTTGACGGCTTTGCTCTTGAAGCTGGAAGCGCAAACGCTGCCATGGCCGTTCAGTTATCCGGAACTGTTAGAGGACTATCAAGTCTTGATGTCGGAAAAAAATACTATGTCCAAGATGACGGAACGATAGGAACTACACCAGGAACGTATGTCATTAAGGTTGGTGTTGCTATATCGGCAACAGAATTATTAATAGACAAAACAACCCAGCGCGAAATAATGGTTGTTGCCTCAGATAATTTACAGGCAAGCGCGGATACAGAGAGATCAACCAATAATACCTCTTATGTACTAGGCAAGGAAATTAAAATTAGATTTGCTGGTACAGTGAGGGTTAAGTTTGATTTAAAGGCGAATTGGAATGGAAATGCAAGTGGCTATGGCAAAGCGATAATTTATGTTAATGGAACAGCAGTCGGTACAGAAAGGACAAATACAACAGAAACATATATAAATTATTCTGAAGATATCACGGTCGCTAAAAATGACTTAATCCAGTTATATTATCTATCCTCATACAGCAATAGATACGGCGTCATTCAAAATTTTAGAATCTATTTTGATAGGTATTTTGCAAAAGATTATGTCGTAAATGCCGACTAATCTATAAAAATAAAAATATGGTCACAATTACAAGTGAAGAAAACTTAGTCACCAAAAAAGATTGCGATGACAAAGAAAAATGTCTAGCCGACAAAATTGATGCTTGCGATAAAAACACCCAATTTATTTGGATAATAGGTTTATTAATGGCTATTATTATGGCCGTATTCAGTTATGCTTTTTACCGAATAGGTATAATGGAAAATAAGGTTGATGATTATCAAATAATTAACGCAAAGATAGAAGCGCAGCTTGCTCAAATTCAAACAGACCTTGCTTGGATAAAAACAACTTTAAAAAAATAATATGCAAATCATTACGGAGATTATCCCTGATGAAATAGCAGAATTACACGTTATAGGCGATATTCACATAGGAGATGAAGCATTCACCGCCAGAGCTGAAAAAAAACTAAAAGAAAAAATAAAAAGAATTGAACAAAACGAAAATGCAAGGCTGTTTTTAAATGGTGATATTTTAAACGTATCAACCAGAATAAGTAAAACAACACCTTTTTCTAAAAACACAAGAATTAAAAGCGAAGAAGAAGATTACGCAGTAGAGTTATTCAAACCAGTTGCCGATAAGATCATAGGAGTCACAGACGGAAACCACGAACACCGAGTTATAGACTTTGCTAATTACTCACTTCTTAATAGTTTTTGTCAAAGATTAAGCACGGAGAAAAGAAAAATAGTTTATTGCGGAGTTAGTTGTCTTCTTTTTTTAAAAGTAGGCAGACCACCTAAGCACGGAACACCTATAAAATGGCGAGATTTGCCCCATAGGACAGGACAAACCTATTCTTGTTATATTCAGCACACCACAGGAGGCGGAGGCACTAATGGGGGCAAGTTAAACCGCACAGACAAGATGAGAAACATAGTCAGAGGTTGCGATTGCTATTTTGGCAATCATAATCACCTAATAGGATATTTAGAACCTCTTGCTTTAATTCCTAATATACAAAGATGCACCTTAACTGAAGTTGAACAGCACGTTGTAGATTGTGGAGCTTACCTTGATTATCCCGAATACGCTGAAAGGTTAATGTGCGAACCAGCCAGAATAGGAAGTCCGACCACAACATTTTTTTCAAAAGAAAAAGCCGTAGAAATTATTAATAGATAAGCTATGAATTTAAACGCCTTAATCAAAGAAATCAGAGATAAGGAAATGCCGAGCCAAAAACTCCTTGATTTGTACCCTGAAATTTACGGATTAAGAGCCAGTATAGTTAGAAGCATTATTGAAATTATAAAGAAACATATAAAGAAATAAGACAAACGTCTTATACCCTAACACCGCTTGGTGTCAGGCAAATATTATTCATTAATATAAAACTATGACACCAAACACGTTAAAACGACAGTCTTGTGAGGTTTATACACGTTGCTGTGGCTACTATCGCCCAATAAAGCAAATGAATGATGCTAAACGACAGGAAATAGCAGACAGATTAAACTTTATTTATAAACCAAATGATAATAAAAATTGATACATCAAAATTTGAAGATAAATTAACAGACGAGCAGTTATCCGATATTAACGGAACACTGAAATTCTTTTGTCAAAGAGCTTTTGAAAAATACGCCCAAGGAGCTATCGAACACGGAGGTAATATTTGGGAATTATCACAAGATGAATTAGACGAAGAAGTAATGAATGAAGCAACTGACCAGGTAATTTATCAATCTACAAAATTAAGAAAAAAATATGGACGTTAGTTATTTCAGGGATCTATTCCCCCTTACTCTCCCGATAGCAAAGAACGGTGTTATTTGGAATGGCCGGACAGATGAGTTTTCAAACATCATTGGCGGGGGTTTTGAATATTCCCAGGAATTCGGATTGACACCCTACGCGAAAACAGGAGTTTATGGATACCTGGACGGAAAGCCGAGAGTACATAACGGACATGACTTTGCCGGACCATTAGAATCAGACCTTGTTATGCCATTGGAAAAAGGCTGGATTACTTATGTCGGTTATGAGGCCGGAGGATATGGCAATTTTCTCTTTTTTGAAACAGAAACCAAGACAATAAATGGAGATACGATTAAAATGGAATTTGTTTTGGCACATGCTACAAAGATAATAGCCACAGCTAACAAGTGGTACAAGCGCGGCGATGTATTGGCTAAAATGGGAAGCACAGGAATGTCAACCGGCCCGCATACGCATTTTGGAGGAAGGCCGTTATTAATCAAGAACGGAGTGGCGAGCTGGGCTTGTGGAGATGCTAATTCAAGGGGATATGTCGATCTGACAGACTTTTTTATCACCAAACCTATTTATAACAAACAACTTTTAATCAATCAACGTATGAAATTAATAAAAAAGAAAGGGGAAAAAGACGTTTACGCCCTTGATCCCAAAGGCAAAGCCTGCCTATTGATAAATTTTGATACATATCGAGCCGGGCTTGATATGGGCATTTGGACATCCGATATTCAGGAAGTCACCCAACTGCCAGAAATGGGACAGATAATAATATTAACTAACAATAACTAATATGAACATCCTATCAAGCGCGAGCAAAATCGTTTTTATCTTGATGGCTATCGCCTTAGTTGCTTTAACATTTACAGGAAAAGTCGATGCTAAAGATTTTGTAATGCTCGCTGGAATGGCATTTACTTATTATTTTACAAGGCAAAAAGAATTGCCGAAACAATAATATGAAAGATTTCTATTCTTTCGTCTGCCACGTTTCGCACGTGGTAATTGATACGTTTATCGCCACGCTTACGGCAATAGGCACTATTCTATTATTCTTTAAGTTTATTGCTCCGCACTTGTGGCGATTTTAAATTAACATCCCTTGATCTACCGATTTTTCCGCTTTCTTATACATTGAAACAACTTGCGGAATGTTCGGTCTCCTGTTATCAAACAATTCTTCTATTGTTAATATTTGAATTTTAGGAAAATTCTTGTTTAATTTTGTCGAATAATAAAATCCTTTGCCAATGGCTTCTTTTCTCATTGGCTCTGTTGACGATTCAAGGGTTATAAATACCCCTATTTCCGCTTTTTCCCTATCGACAACATCATTCAACTCTCTAATATCTTTAACTCCAACATGACCGCTTTTGACAGAAATAATTGCTTTCTTGTATTTTTCTTCGTCCGCAAAGTAAATATATCCGTCAATCCCAGTATCTGCACCTTTTTTACCGCCTTTGTATGGTATCCCATCTACTAAAGACACAGCCCACCATTGGAATTGATGTTTGTTAATATCCTTTAAGGCTAAAGCGCCAGGTAGGTCAGTAGGCTCACCAAATATTTGATAATCTTTCGGAGCGGTTACATTATAAATATCTTTTAACCGTTTTTTAATTAAACTTATCGAAAGGAATGTTATATCTATTCCCTGCCAAATTCTTTTTAGGTTTTGCGCTTCAACAATGGTTGTTCCACAACCGCAAAATGGGTCAAGAATAACATCGCCTTCATTACTGCTTGCTCTAATTATTCTCGATAATAATTGTTGCGGTTTTTGAGTCGGAAATAACTGCTTTATGGGCGGTACTCTGCCAATGTCCCAAACATCATCCCTCGGTACTCCCAACGATTCTACATCCTCCACTTGTGAGGGAAGTCTATTTCCGTTTTCATCATGTCCGGATACGATCTTTGATTTTCCAAATCTCTTTAAAGTTGATTCAGTTCTTTCCATAAAATCAATTTGTTTAAAAATTCGATCAGCCGAATCACTTTTAGCATAAAATAAAACAATGTCATGATTCCGCTGAAACTGTCTTTTACCCGATGGCCACTTACGATAATGCCAAATTATTTCATTCTTAAAATTCTTCTTTCCGAAAATGGCATCCATTAGAATTTTTAAATAATGGCTGGCTGTAGGGTCGCAATGCAAATAGATTGAACCGGTTGTTTTTAACACTCTTTGCAACTCAAGCAGCCTAACACACATCATAGTCAAATAAGCCATAACATCGTTGTCTTTTAAAAATTCCCTAAATGCTCTCATCATTTCGGCAACTTCTGAATGGCTCATTAATATTTCTTCAAAGGCTTTTTCTGATTCCTCGCTCCAATGCCAGGTATCTTCAAAGGCCATTATTTGAGATTTAGAAAGCTCGCCGGTTGGTTCTTTAAAAAGGATGTTATAATCGGTTTTGCTATTAAATGGGGGATCAAGATAAATCAGATCAATAGATTCGTCTTTTACTTTGTGTCGAAGAATATTAAGATTATCACCGTAATATAACGTGTTATCCATTTTAACCCCCTTAGCTACTATTTTTATACCAAATTTTCAAATAAAAATCCCGAAGTTATCCACTTGACGGATTCTGTCATTTTGCTATTATGAACTTGTGAAGTGCAAATTTCATTAATCATGGGGATTTCCCGGTAACCTCCTTGCTGGGGAATAATGGGTAGATAACTAGTATCTGCCCTTAATCAACAAGTAAATAAAATAAACAAACGTAGGCAAAGATAGTCTTGTTAATGAGGCGGTTTCCTACGTTTACCCGCCTTGTTGATAAGACTTTCTTTGTATGACTATAAAATGTCCAAACTGCCAATACGAAGGCAGACCAAAAATTCAAAACCGAGGATCTTGTATCCTGCTATTATTCTTACTCCTGTTTTTTGTTATTCCAGGGGTTTTTTATTTGCTTTACATGGCCACAGGCAGAAAAACAACCTGTCCTGTATGCGGTTGGAATTACTTGGTCCCGATCACAAAATAACAAAAATCGCCAAATTTATTTGGCTCTCCTTAGAGATTATTAGCAATAATAGTCTTTATAGGGCGAAAACTGCGAAAACCGACGGAACGTGGACAACTATGACCCTAAACGAGATTTTAGGGGTTGGACCTTACATTCCAGAGGGAAGAGCTGGAAGAGCCCTCTATATTCAGATATAGCAAGATATATTCACGTATATGCAATTATATTCAGACAAAGAAGAATTGAAATTGGAAAAGCAGGTTGGAATTACCAAGGATGTTTATAATATCTTAAGAGAAGCTAAAAGAACATCAATAAAATCTGGCAAAAAACTTTCAATGGCAAAAATAGTTTGTAATTTGATTATAGAGAAATACGCTAAATAACTTCCCTACCTCGCCCTAAAGGTGAATACAACTTAATACTCGACTTTCAAGTGCTAACAACTAGAAAAGTCGCTCCGCTTTCGGGCGGGGTAAGGAAATTATTATGAAAAAACCAAACATCAAAACACTTCGCAATAAATGCGATAAGCTTTTACAAGAATTAGTTAGAGCAACTTATGACAGATGTTTAGTTTGCGGAAAGCCAGTATCCTGCGGTCATCACTACTACCCCAAAAGTACGTCATCAGCCTTACGTTATTGTTGGGAGAACATAATTCCTATTTGTCAGGGTTGTCATTTTTCCTTGCACAATAGCAACCCCGAAATACAAAACCGAATAAATACTCTTAAAGGTAAAAAATGGCTTGCCGACTTGCAAAAGAAAAAGAGCGCTTACGTTAAGACAGATGTAGCTTATTACAAGTCAATGTACGAGAAGTTAAAACTTACTCAATAATTCCCTTATCTTCTCTTGTTCAGATTTAACCATCCAAACTAGAATATAGAAAATCTTATTCAAAGGAGAACGGAAGATGAGTTTGACAAGTGATTTTCTAAAGTATTCAGGAATTAAAGCAACAGGAAAAGTAGCAAAAGGATTTGGAAAGGAAGCAGTCAGGCAACTTTGTACGGGTTGGGGGAAAGCATTTACAGACAATTTTAAAGCACCTAAAAAGAAACATAAATGTAAAAAGTAAAAGGGGCGGAATATCCGCCCCAGTGGTTATTGCAGATTATGGCGGTTCATAGAGCCGCCGTCTGCCTTAACCTTGATAGTGGGTTTTGAAAAGGAGGCTTCAAAGATGTTCAGATCAATGTACCAAAGTCCACCGACCTTTTTGCTCCCAGGTATCTGTCCGCCGTTTAATAGCTTATACATCGTTTTTAACGACATCTTAAGCTTACCGGCTAACTCCTGGGAACTGATGATATGATAGTCCATAACGAACCACAAGCACACCATCCTTCCTTGAATTTTTTAAACACCTTTTGCTTTTCAAACCTAACCACCATCCATTTAGGAAATTACAGTTTAACAAAAATTCAAATATTGCACATTAAAATTCAAGGAGGTGGACTGTGCCAGCCCAGAAACGGAAGCTTAAAAAGCGCGGCGAAAGATGGCGTTATCTCGGAAGTTTTAACGGGATTAAGTATTGTTCAAAATCCGTGTATCTCACCAAGAAGCAAGCCCAGGACGCTGAAAGGGAATATCTGCGGGATTTGCAAAACAAGATTATCAATATTCGTACCGACATGAAGCTCTTGGACCTTGTAAATGACCGGCTCGATTTTATCAAAGATACTAAGTCGCTTGATTACTACAAGGAAAACAAAAGGTATATGAAAAAGCTGATCGATTTTCTCGGTACGGATATAATGGTTTCAAGGATTAGAAAGAAAGATATTATTGACCTTGTAGAATTGGAAGCTAAACGGCTTAAAAAGGCCAATAGGGGCTATTTTAAAGTCAATTCCATGATCAGGTTATTAAAGGCACTTTTCTTTTACGGAATAAGGCGAAAAGAACTTGATATTAAAAACCCTGTTATCGGGATTGAAATGTATTCTATTGACCAAAACGCAAAATACATTCCTCCTCAATCACAGATTGACTTTGTACGTGAAGTTTTGAGCCCTAGACAACGTTTACTGTTCGATTTTGTATCAGAGAGCGGTTGTCGCATAAACGAGGCTGTACGGCTGTCATATGACCATATTCGGGATGATAAGGTTATCCTTTATACTAGAAAGGCCAAAAACAGCAATTTGACAGCCAGAATAGTACCTTTACCGCCTTGCTTAAACGGAATAACCGGAAAGGGCAAGGTATTCTATGAATGGGATGATTACCCTCGTTTTCTTGAACAGGCTGTCAAATTATGCGAGTTTCCTACTAAATGGAATTGGCATAATTTACGCCACAGATATGCTTCAAAACTGGCAACGGAAGGCAGACCATTGATTGAGATCATGAACCTTTTAGGCCATACAAATCTGGCAACGACACAGCGGTATTTGCAGTTCTTAGGGCACAATTTTTTCTGATTTCAGCCCATTTTCAGCCCAGCAATTTCCAAAGCAATATAAAAGGGGTTAAGCCTATCGGCCATAACCCCTTAATTTTACAAGTAATGCCTGGGACGAGAATCGAACTCGTACAGAGCGAGGCTCCGAGGGATTTTAAGTTATTTACAGCTTTATTTCCAAAGCATATTAAAAATCGTAACTTACGGGAACAAAACAATATTCCGCTAAGAACATATAAGACAATTTTCTATATAAAAGAACATTTAAGAAACTATTTTCAGCCCGTTTTCAGCCCTTGAAAGATTATGTCAGTTTGCTATAATAATAATATACAGCTTGTGGATAACTGAAAATAACAATTTCTAAAATCCGCAAAAGCAATTTGTACCCACCGCTTTATTCGCCATTTAAATAACTTTAGCGAAAAATCGCTATTATAGTGCGATTAACATTTCGCCTTTTCTACCACCAAAAGGTGGCAAGAAAACCCGAAAGCTGGGAGCTTCGCTTTTAGCAATATACGCATAAAAGATGAACCCCCCAGCTTTCGACTTCGCCGAAAGTTAATCGCAAATTTGTTAATATGCCAATTTGTAAAAAATGCCTAAAAAGAAAAGCAATAGACAAATTCTATATAATTAGAAGTGGACAAAGGTATTTTAGACAAGGGCATTGCAAAAAATGCCATTATGAATATCAAAAGAAATATCGTCCAAACAAAGAAAAGGCAAAACAAATAACAAAAAATTATTTGTTAAAAAGGAATACGGAGTTAAAACAAAGTACAAATTGTAATATAACTTATCCGGTTGTATTAACGTATGGTTTTGATAATGTTTTAGCTGTATATAAACGAGACGGGAATAAATGTAAATATTGTGGAGAAACAAAGAGAAAACTTGTTTTACATCATGAAGATTTTATGGGTAAATCAAAAACACGCACTCCAAATAATAATCCAAACAATTTAATTTTATTATGTGATAGATGTCATTTTAAAGCGCATAGCAAAAAGTTTGCTCCGCAAAATCAATATCACGCTAATGTGTAAATTATGAACATCACAGAAGTTAAAAAAGCATTTGGAACACTGCAATATTTAAATGCCAACAATTTAAGTGTTATTGCCAGTCCAACAGCTAAGACCATAGAGGGAATTGATAAGAATGCCAGGTTATATATTAGAAAACTTTTGAAACAGGAACTTATTGAACCCGTACTTGATAAATATGACCATTATCGCCATACACCAAGACAATTTTACAGACCGACCAAAATTTTATATAGAAAACTTGATATAGATCCAAAGTACACAAGAGAAAAGGGACAATTAAAGGAAGAACACGATAGCATGAAGCAAGACGTTTTAATCTCAATGTTTGCAGCTTATTGGAATAGAGGGTTTAGCATTAAGCACGAGCCTAGATTAGGAGGATATACGCCCGATGCTTTTGTGGAAATAGATGATAAGATAATTTACCTGGAACTTGAAAGGCGAATGTCTACAGGCGAACTCTACACTAAGAAGCTGAAACCGATAATGGATTTCAAGACTCCCAAGAACGCTAAACATTTAATCGTGTTAGCCCGTAATTTCCCTCCGTACAAAAGACATATCGAATACAATACCCCTGAATACCAGACCATAAAGGGCGAAATTAAGAAAATGATTTTTAAAATAGTAGCCCAGTGCGAACTATCAGACAAAATTCTGTTTATGCCTTATCCGAACTATTACCGACTGATTAAAAACCCCAAAGATGCCGTCTGCTACGATCACAAAGGAAATTTAAGACCATTAATTTATTAAGCTATGAGCCTTACTGCCAGGACCAAAAAACTTGTTAAATGCTTGTCTTGCGGAAAAACGCTTTTCGTTGTTTTGAAAGTATATGGAGGTGGACATATTGCTTCTTGTCCGAAGTGTAAGAAACTGGCCTATAACGGCGAATAATATGCCAGACCAAATATTATTACTTAGAAAAGAACTTCTACTAATTTGTATTGAAATACACCATTTTCAATTCGCCTTTCCATACCACCGCAGAATAGAACACCCAGGATATAACGAATTAGTTGCCACAGCCGACAAATACGCCACCGAATTAAAGCACCTTATAAATTAATTGCCCTTTAAAAAACAAAGCGAGGTGAACAATGAAAAATAGATGTTGTCAATGTGGAAAATTTACAAAAAACAATAAATCTCTATGTAAAAAATGCCAACAAAAGCTTGATAAGTGGGTTTTCCTGCACTTGAATGAAAACATAAACCCAATACCTCCTCCTCCCTGGTGGAAAGATATACATAAGCGAGGTGAAAAATGTTGAGAATATTTGCCCTACTTAATTACACCACTTGCCAGCTCATAAGGGATAAAAAAGGTAATACCATTTGGTTTGAAACGAAAGAAGAAGCTGAGAAATACATCAAACACCACAAATTGAAACACGTTTTTCCGATGTTTGCTCGTTCCGGCATATCAGATGATCACAAATAAAATGGAGGTGTTTTATGAATGGATTAATGATGGCAAGAGGTGGTGAATATGTAACGAGGGACGCTCTCGATCTTATTACTGTCCCAGAGCAGACCGACACGTTCATTCCGGTATCGCATTTCGACTTGGCAAACAGGGTGATAGAAATATCCGGTAACATCCTCAAAGACTACGTTCTTTCTTCTGAAACTTACGGACTGGCAAGACAAGGCAACCAACTTTTTGCAATACTTTCTTTTAAAGGCGAGGCTTCTGACGTTGCTTTATCAGTAGCGTACCGCAACAGCCTTGATAAGAGTATAGCTATCGGAATTGCCACAGGTGCATCGGTGTTCATTTGTTCCAATCTTGCCTTATCGGGCGATATAGTGGCGATGAGGAGGCACTCACGCCTTGTGTGGAACGATCTTGAAACGATGATCATTTCAACCCTTTACAAGTCTATTTATCGCTTTAAGGAAATAGCAGCCGACATTGACACGCTTAAAAGCCGACCGATGACGGACGATGAAGCCTTTAAAGCAATGGGTTTGATGTTTGGCAAGAACATCATCTCACCTAGGCAATTAACCACCGTCAAAGACGAATGGTTGCACCCCAGCCATGAAGAATTTACGGACCGAAACGCTTTTGCCTATTATATGGCTTGTACGGAAGCGCTTAAAACAGCACCGCCACCCATAGCCCTTGAGAAACACGTTAAATGCCATAATCAGCTTTTGGCATTAACAGCCTAAAACAGGAGGTGTAAAGTGAAGTCAAAGCAGATCGGTGTTTTATGGAAGAAGCAAGATAAGAACGGCAACGATTATCTCTCTGGCATTATTGACCTTTCGGTATTTGGTGAAGTAAAGGTTGCCGTTTTTCCCACCAAGGATAATGGTGGGAATAAACCCGACTACACCATTCAACTTGCCACCCCCCAAAAGGATAACGATTTTCCAAAGGAATAAGTTATCCTCCCCCTTTCTTCGGATTGGGGGTTTTTATTATAAAAAGATATCTAGTAAAAAATTGAAGTGGATAAGTTTTTTATCAATCGCTTTTTATGCTTACATTAGCATTAATAAAATGCCCTATAAACACTTGAAATAACTAGTATATTTGCTATAATTAAAATAGATAATTAAATAACCTATCCTTATGGTAACAGTAAAAACCAAGAAAGCAGTAATCTTCATTAAAACAGATGATGAAACAAAAACAGAATTTTTAAAGAATGTAGAAAGGGTTTGCATGACCCAAAACAAAGTCGGCGAAATGCTAGTCAAGAACTGGAACAAAAAGATCAACAGACATTTCGAAAAAAATCCCCAATTCGTAACAGATTAAAAAACTAATCAATAAACGTATGACAAACTATGAAATTTTTGCACTATCACACGACTTAACAAATCTTTTAGGCGAAGATATACCGGAAGCCTTGATCTCAAAATTAACCGATAAGCAATACAGCTACATCAAACACCTTTATTTTAGAAAGGAAGACCAGGGGGGAGCTAAAGCGAAAATAAGAGAAATATTACTAGACGCTAAAAAAAAAGTAGAGAACGCAAATACAGTTTTGCGACAAGACGATACCTTGCAATTAAAAGGCGACAAGAAAGTAAAAATATTTGACTTCCTAATTAACTACACTCAACTGGAAAATCAAGATAATTCATTAAGACAATTAATTAAATAATATGGCATACTTCAGCGACAAATACGGAATAATAAAAGAAGAAGATGATTTAAAATGGGAAACTCCCAACTTCGTTAAAAACTTCTTTCAATTCATTACCAATATAGAGGAAGAAAAACCCTACAAATCAAACACTAATTTATTTAAATAAACAAATATGGAATTTCAAAAACCATTTGAGCAATTAACTGATAAAGAATTGCTTGAACTAACACAAGACCAGATTGACTGGTATATCAAATTAAAAAAAGCAGAAGCCGGAATACGCATTGTAGTTTGTCCCGAAACTCCCGAATATAGACAGATACCCGATAAAGATTTTACTTTATATGAAGTATGCGGATATCATTTCGAGGACAGGGAAACAGCAGAAGAAATAGCTAGGGCAGTAAACGGTAAAATCACAAAAGCGTATAAGGTCGATTACGATTATTACAGAGGAGGATCAGACCATAAATATGCCAAACCGTATGAGGGAAATTTGGTTGATGTGAACATTGTTACCGTTTACAAGAAAGAAACCTATTTTGGCATTAAAGATATATTGATTTCCAATAAAAAAATCGAGGACGCTTACAAGGATTTAAAAAACGAATATGACCAACAGGAAGAAGCGTCATCGGAAATTGTTGAAAAAATATATGGGGCTATCATAGGGGCAAGAGAAAGGAAACAGCAGTATGAAGAATATCTAACAAGAATACAGGAATACTTAAGATTATCAAACGGAGATACGACAGTTGCTTGGAATTTCTTTGAAAAAGCATATACGATTGAGCCGACAGTAAAGAACAGGATTTTAGAGAGTGAAGAATATATCAACGCCGTAGCAGGATATTAATTTATTCAAATAAATTTATGACACAAGATTTAAAAGATAAAGCTATTAAAATACAAGGCAAGGAATATGTCTTGGTAGCTGATAGAATAATTTACTTTAATCATAATTACGAAAATGGAAGTATAACCACCCAATTAGTCAGCGATCCGACAAGCGACCACATAATTGTAAAAGCCACAGTTAAACCGAACGCCAACGAGCAGAGAGAATTTACCGGATATAGTCAAGCAGTAGTCGGACAAGGATATATTAACAAGACTTCAGCTTTAGAGAACGCGGAAACTTCAGCAGTAGGCAGAGCCCTGGCTATGATGGGTATTGGAGTAATTGACAGCGTGGCAAGCGTAGATGAGGTTAAGAAAGCAGAATTATCAAAGACAACGCAAACACAATGTATTCACTTCAGAACACAAGGACTAAACCTTTTAAGAAGTAAGGTGGCAAAAGAACTTGGCGACAACCCGAAAGAAGAAGACATTTTAAATCTTATCGCCAACAAATCGGGTATCGTAATTAAAAGCACTAAAGAACTAAATGAAGCCAACGCTAAAAGAATAATTGAAGCGTGGGCTGAATAAAACAATGGAAAAAGAATTTGTAAAAGGTCTATTTGTTAATAGACGTGAGAACGCTCCCGACTTCGTAAAGGCTAATCTATCCTTTAAGGTAGAAACTTTTATTGAGTATCTTAAAAGCAAAGCCAACGAAGCAAATTATGTCAACATCGACATTAAGGAAAGCAAAGAGGGAAAGCTTTATGCCGACCTTAATGACTGGAAGCCGAAACAGGAAGATGACAAGATCGAGATAATAGGCGAAGAACCGCCATTTTAAATAAAACGAAGTGAGGGCGGTCCGGCGTAACACCTAGACCGTTCCTCCAAGTTTTAACTTTATGATCCAGCCTAAATTTCAAGCAACAATAAAAGACGGTGAAATAATATACACGCCACAGCTTAAAAAGTACCTTTCAAACTTCGATGGCAAGCAGATAGATATAATCATCAAGCTACACCGTAAAACACGCACAGACAAGCAAAACGCAGCCCTACACCTTTATTTTACTCAGCTATCAGAAGCCTTAAATGACGCAGGGTTTGATATGAAGAAATTATTGAAGCAAGAAATTGATATACCCTGGGACACTATAAACGCCAAAGAATATCTATGGCGACCAATTCAAAAAGAATTGCTTAAAAAGAAAAGCACCACCCAGCTAAAATCAAACGAGATTGACAAAGTGTATGAAGTGCTAAACAGAATGATCGGCGAGCGGACTGGAATTTTTATACCATTTCCAAACATAGAGGAATTAGAGCGACAATTTAATAAATAAAAATAAAAATAAATTTATGAAAAACATCAACCAGCAAAAAGCTGAATTAATAATTTTAACCGCCTTAATGCTTGGTATAGCCGTCATAGGCATATCGAGCAGGGTTGAAGCGTATGAAGGAGAACAAAGACAAGATAGCTTATACCTTATCAAGAATACAATATCACACAGACAAGATAAAAATGTATCAAATGAAATTGACGAAATATCTGAAAGAGAAGCAAACCCCCTCTGCTCATTAGACGCCGTTATTTGCCCTGATGAAAAGCAGGGAACGATCAGAGAAATATCCGCTTATAATTCCGTATCAGAGCAAACAGACGCCAGCCCTTGCATCTCAGCAGACGGGACGGATATTTGCCAGAGATACAAGAAAGGCGAGTGCATAGTTGCCACAAACGCCTACCCTTTAAAAACCAAATTAAGAATTGACAAGATTGGCGATTGCACCGTAGCCGACCGGATGAATAGACGATATACGAACAGAATAGATGTTTTTATGGATAAAGATATCGACAGAGCAATACATTTTGGACTCCAAAACCTTTCAGTCATAGAACTTTAAAAAACCTTTTTGTTAATAGTCATGTCTACTTGTCCGTCTTCTTCCATTGTAGCAGCACCTTAAAGCCAGTAAAGGGCAGTTACCCACACATACCGTGATGGATAACTGCTTATTCTTGACAGGCTCCAAGGTATCCGCTGCTTTCCAATGGGCGAGACGGACAGTAAGGCGTCATTCTCGATTTAACTATTAACAAAAAAACGTATGTCAAACGCACGCACACTTGACAGGGCTTTGGGAGAAGTCTTGTCAGATATCCGCAATGGCTTAGCGGACATTTTAAAAGAAGCCACCACGAAAGAAATTGAAAACATCCGAAAGGCTAAGGGACTTCACAAGCTTATTGAAAAACAAGGTCAAATCCGGAAAGCCAAAGATGAATTGTATGAGAAATATCAGAAAGAAAAAGCCGAATTGGAAAATCAATATGATCAGCTCGGCTACGAAATTAACAAGAGAGATTGCCAGGTGGTGAATGAAAAGGTTGAACATGAACCCGATATTGTCCTTAACCTAGTGGGGCATTCATACAGACCGACATTATCGCAATTAATCGCAGCCAAGAAAATATCAAAGACCGTTGAATTTAAGAACTATAAAAACTTCTTGGATATCGAGAAGAACACGCTAATGATGTATAACCTGGCCGTTACCAGCAAAGAGAAACGAAACATCATTCTTTCAATTCAGACAAGGGATTGGCGAAGTGTAGGGATAGATATACCGCAGTTGCCATTCCTTGAGAAATTTGAAATAGAAAATGGCATTATAAAAGTGCCAGATCAGCCCTTATTACAGGCTAAAAACTAATTAAAACGCCTTACTGTTCGCCTTTTTAACATAAACATATGAAACATTTTATAAGTCAATTCGGCGACACTTGCCGAGATTGTGGAAAGGAAATACAAAAAGGTGAATGGTTTTATTTCAACGATTTTGACGATAGATGTGTTTGTGAAGATTGTTATGATGAAGAAGATGACGATTATAAACAATAATTATATGCAAACAGGATTAAGAATAAAATTAGAGGAAGCCTTAAAAGCAAAATACCCTGGTTATTTGACTTTAGATGAAGCTGAACAGATATGTAAACAATACAGATATAAGATGAGCAACCTTGAAAGAAGAACGAGAAATGACAGAAAAGCACAAGGTAGTAATGTGAAATGCGAGAAGATTAAGAACGCAAAGGGTGTGATTATCGGCTACAAATGGATACAATCGGATATGATTAAAATACCCATAACAGGAACGGTAAACAGTAGAACTGGAGTTATAAATTTTGATAAAGAAAAGACCAAAAGTAAAATGGAACAGTTAGACGAACAATTAAACGAACTGGAAAAGAAATACGGAGGCGAAAAAGCCTGGCAGAATTATGAGATCATAAGGAACATACGAGAAGCGAAGAAGAGCATGAGTGAATATTTAAAAGAAAGCACGATTAAAAAATACGGATAGATTTTAAACCCAAGCAAACCCGCCCTAAGATGAAGTGTTTCAATAAACCCCTCCTTATCATTGCCTGATGACAGTCAATGAACGCACGGGCTTCATTCAAACAGCTACGCCATTATACAAACCTATAAAAACTCATCTAAGTTATTGACATTAAACAAAACACCATAGTAAAACCTATAAATTGCGGAACGAGGACAAATACCCCGACCTAAACGACCTTACAAAAGGTTCATCTTTCAAACAACTGTTTGATTTTTTTTATTTCGCTTATATCTGCCGATACACGACCAAAGAACACCTAAACGCCTTTAATAACAAGCTAGGAACGCCCAAGAAACTTAAATGGCTTACTGACAACGGATATCTAACCTTTAATAAAGTCTATTCCATAACGGAACAAACTCATAAGATACTAAAAGACCAATCTTATTATACCCTTGTAAAAATACCAGTTAATAATTTTACAGCACACTCTTTACTAATTACAGATTTTTTATTAAAAGAATTTAAGCGACAAGATTTTTACACTGCACTATTTCCGCATTTTTCATTCTTAATCCCTGACGCTCTTATTATTTACAAAAAAGAAAACGCCTACAAACTTGTATTTCTTGAGATAGAAGAAGAAAAACCTAATTGGCACGACTACCTAAATCAGAAGCGAGATAAATATCAGATACTGGCTAAAGACAAATCTATATACGAGAAGTGGTGGAAAACTTACAGCGACAGACTAGGACTAAAGTATTGCACCGAAGAACAGTTTTGCTTCTCTGTTCTTTGTGTTGGAAATATCAAAAAAGAATGGGAGGGGTGGAGGTTTGAAAGACTATTTGGAAAGAAATTTATTTGCGTCTGATTTCGCTAAAAAAGTTCAGTTTAGAGATAATTATAGAATTTTATTCGGAGTAACTATATTTATTGTTTTCCCTGTCTTTGTGACCTGGAGAGTTTTTGTCGATACTTCAAACACATTCTTTACTTGGCCATTATTCTGGCCATCTCCATTTTCTAAAGAACAAGTTTACAATAGCCAATTAATAGGAACACTTTTATATATATTGCTTTTAAATACAGTTGCTTTTGGGTTATTACTTGGTTCTATTTTATCTATTTTTCATAAAATATTTCCCTTAAAATATGTTGCTTGCCCTAATAAGGAATGCGATAAAAGCATTTTAGTCTATACAAAATGGACTTGCGACCATTGTAATAATGTGCAAACGAGAGAACGCTATATAACTGATAAGTGTGAACATTGTAAAAGATATCTTGAAACTGTTTTTTGTGAATACTGCGAAAAGGAGATAGTACTATAATGGCATACACGAAAGCAGACAAAGAAAAAGGTATCGGGCAATTCAATTTATCAGACCTAAACTTGAATTACGTTAATCTGGTTCAAGAGCTAAATCAAATGCTTGAAACCCCCAATCCTAAGACCAGAATTTCAAAATGGTGGAGATCTAAGCATTGGAGATACGACCAGGGAAGAATTGACCACATTACAACTTATATTGAAAAAATCAATATAGCCAATACAGCAATTCTTAATTTACAAGCTAAATTAGCCGTTAATCAGGAAGTTTTAGAAATGCTTATAGCAGGAGCTTTTCAACAGGCAGAGAGAGCAGCAGAGCTTCAATTAGCTCAACATCAAAACGCATTACAAGCTATTAGTGACGAACAAGAGGGCAGGAAGCATCAGTTAAAAGCTCTTGAGATAGCAAATCTAAATTCTATGGCAGATGTTAATTTAAAGTCAGCTAAAACACAAGAAGCGCTTGCTAAAGCCGATTTTATGAAAATGGTTTTAACGCAGATTGACATATCAGCAATGCCACCTACTTTGCAAACCTATATTACATCATCAATATTTAATCCCAACGGAACGCAGTTTAATGATTTTGAAATGCAGGAAGCTATCAAGGGTTATGTTGTTGAAGAAACTAAACAGAAAGCACGTTTATCCGAGCAGATTGTAGAAGAAAAAAAGAACGAAGTGGATTTTAAAAAGTGGAAAGCGGAAAAGACCAAGAAAGATATAGGTTAGATTTAGGCATACTTCAAGACCTTAACCAAGACTTGCCTATCATTAATAAGGTGAAAAGCAGGTTTAGCCATACTTACGTCTTGGGTAAAACCGGAATGGGTAAATCAGTTTTAATGGAACGTATGGCTCATTATGACATCAGCCAAGATATATCTATAGTTTATATAGACCCGAAAGGAGACAGCTCTAAAAGACTACACCATTTAAACCAAGACAAAAACATCCGCTACGTTTCAATTAACAATCCGATAGTAATCAATCCGCTTAAAAAACAGGGTTATATCATAGATGATATAATTACCGAGTTCGTCCAGGTATTGGACATTTTAGTTACCCTCACTAGTCCTAACCCCGAAAGCACGGTATTAATGCGCGAGATAATTGGTAAAGCGTTAAGAGCTTTTAAAGATGATCAAAAAGCTCTTGATTACCTGGTTGACTTCTTGCTTTACGAGAAAACACGGAAGAACCATAAAATGCCTGCCAATGTAGCCGGGTACTGGGAAGAGTTTGACGCACTTGATAGGAACATCAGACGGAACAAGGATAAGATTGAGAGCGCCAAGCGTGTAGCTTCCAGACTAATGGAAATTTGCGATGGAAGAATGAGGGATTTTGTTATTGGCGAGAACGAGCTTTACATTGACCGCTTATTAGAAAATAATCAATCACTCTTGGTTGATACCAGCCGAATGTCAAGGACTTCAAGAATTTATATATCTAACTTAATCGTTTATTCAATAGTCAGCTATTGCGAATTTGAAATAAAGAACAGAAAACCCCTGATTGTTTATGTAGATGAATTTCAAGAATGTGCCAGCCCTTACTTTTCTGAAATGCTTGCTAAGAGCCGAGACAAGCAGGTTGGTTGGGTACTAGCACATCACGATTTTGAAGAAATATCGCCAAAGGTTCTTTCATCGGTTTTCGGCAACGTGAACGCTTTTATAGTTTTTAGAATAGGAGACAAGGAAGCTGACAGAATGGCCGGGTTATTTGATTTAAAAAAGAAAGATTTTTTGGATCTTGACGAATATATGGCTTGGGTCCGGCTGGGAAATAAGAATATCAATATTCAGACATACCCGCCTTTAACTAAAGAAGCACCTGATATACTCCCACACCCAAGCAAACAGGAAGTCAAATTTTTACGTGATGCCTGGGTATGCTATAATGAAAATATCTGATTATGCCTGCCAAGGCATAACCCTGCAAAGACATACCCTACCTCAATAAATCCTCTTTGAGATCAAAGCGAAGCAAAGGGATTTGCACGAAGTCGGATTAGTCGGCGGAGGCGTATGTTTGAGCGGCGATAGTACAATATGGTCCGCCGCACCCTTGCGTACAATTCGGGATGCTAAAAAAAAGACAGCTTTCGGGCTGTCTTTTCAGTTATCCACTTGCCAAGTATTAAGAAATTAATTTCATCAATGCCCTTTTTTCAATTTGGTCTATTCTTTGTTTAGATAAATTAAACTTTATACCAGCATCTTTTTGGCTTTTTATATCTTTAGAAAATCTAAACTTTAATAATTCAACTTCTCTATTAGATAGATTGTTATTATTTTGTTTGTGATTATCATAAATTTCTTTATATGGCATTGATTTATTTGTCCATTTGAGTTTGAGATC
>CAILUB010000001.1 GCA_903837305.1 uncultured Cytophagaceae bacterium | reverse complement strand
TTATGGATTTAAAAGAAATTTTCAACTCTGATGAATTGCTTCAAAAGGCAAAGAATGAACAAATAGATATTAATACTCCCTTAATTGGCTTTGCCTTAGGAATACCCCCTCTAAAGGCGAATATTGGAGGAGATTATTTAGTTAACAAACATATCTTAGACAATATAAAAAACAATCCTGATCCAGAGGAAATTGAAGATGATGATGGATACATTGAGGAGTTTGAGGGAATAGAATCTGAATTATGATAAACAAGGATACAATTACCGGTTTATGGGATACAATTTCATTCTCAGGTGAAGGAGAGTTTGAATATCAGTTGTTATCAAAAGATGTTATTCCTCAACTTAACATAGGCCTCAACCGAGATCATCAACGGTGCTTGATATTAGAGCTCCCGTTGGGATTCAAAAAAGAATTTCGTCAATTTGAGGGGGAGAACTTATCTCTAAAATACTTTTTAAATGAAAGTTGTATTTGCATTGTATTAAATGACTCGTACTTCTTTGACCTATTTGACGATTTAATATTTTCAATATATGATAAAATAAGTCAGATCAATAATCCCGAAGAATATTCAAATGACTTAGTAAGCTATTTTTACAAATGGAACAGCTTTTTTGTAAAGCCTAAAGATTTAAAATTATCTAAAGAGGAGGTACAAGGTTTATTCGGAGAAATGCACTACTTGAAAGCTCAAATAATTGACTTTGCTCAAAACACAACCTCTATTCTTAATTCTTGGAAAGGGCCTTATGATTCTGGACACGATTTTGAGTTTGAATTTGTTAACTACGAAATAAAAACAATTGAAAGTAACGTAAATAGCGTAAAAATATCTAGTGAATTTCAATTAGAGCCAGAAGCGGGAAAAGATTTGGAATTAAAGGTAATTATTGTTGTACAAGACACGGAAAATGGTTTATCGATAATGGATCTAGCTTTACACATTAAAGAGCTGATTTATCAATCTTCGGGCGACTTAGTACCATTCATAAGTGCTTTATCACAGAAATCGCTAACATTCAAGAATATTAGAGAATATGATCATTATAGATTTATAGCTTTAAAAGAGATCACTTATCGATGCAATGAATCTGGATTTCCTAAAATAATTAGCGGTGATTTACCCGAAGAGATTACCAGAGTAAGTTACCAAATCAGATTAAGCCTCATAGCTGATTATATTAAAAATGAAATAGAATACTAATGGAAGTTAAAGAATATTTGAATTATAGAATAGACCTTTTAAAAGAGTCTATGGACGTAGATGGGTTTATTAATGAGAGCTCATTCATAAGCACCATTATCCCATCTTTGTTAGATGTAAAACTAGTTGATTCGGAAGACTTTACTGATACTTATATTGATACAATAATTGAAGGTGCTTCGATAAAAATAAATGGATATCTGATAAATGACTCAGGAGAAAGATTGCAATTATTCATCGTAAACGAACAGTCTGTGTCTAACGAAAATAGAGAAGTAGAGGTATCACAAAAAGAATACTACGCAAATATCTTTAAGAAAGC